>JAQTNZ010000317.1 GCA_028713595.1 Methylovulum sp.
CCGCTTCTTGATAAAGTTGATATTTGGTTTGGGTGTCTTTTTGCGCCGTGCTTTTGGATAGAATCTCAATAATCCAGTCGGGCGCACCTAAGCAACCTTTGTAGTCCAGTTATGGGGATCACAAATCACGCATAAATCCGGCTGCACCACGGTATAAATGTCTTGGTTGGCGACTAGGGATTTTTTTCGGTCATACAGGCGCACGTCAAAGGGAGCGGCGAAAAGCTGACATTTTTGCCGCTTGAAATAGTGGTACAAAATACCGCTTAATCTTATGGAAATGCTTTGATGAGTCAAGTTTGGCGCAGGACTCATCAATGAGATTTTACCGCGCAACAATTCCACCGCCTCTTCAAGCCGCCAAGTCAAATAATCGGCATAGGAGTAGGTGTTGTCTAAATTTAATTCGGATAGCTGGGTGATTTTAGTCATGGCATCAGAACACAGCTTTGGGGTAAGAGCCTAATATTTTTAGCATAGTGACCTTATATTGCAAAGACGTTAAGGCTTGCGCGACATGCTCATCATCAGCATGACCCTGAATGTCGATGAAAAACACATAATCCCATAAACCTTGGTGCGAAGGCCGTGACTCGATGTTGACCATATCCACGCCAAAGGTGGCAAATGGCTCCAGCATCTGGTGCAATGCGCCGGGCTTATTGCCTGTGGACACCACCAGCGAAGTTTTATCTTTGCCCGTAGAGGCTGAGGTTTGTTGGCCGATGATAATAAAGCGCGTGGTGTTGTTGGCGACATCTTCGATATTTTTTTTGATAATCGGCAACTGGTACACGTCAGCGGCGGCAATACCGGCAATGGCCGCCAATTTCTTGTCCGCCGCCGCCATCCGCGCCGCTTCGGCATTGCTGCTCACGGCGACCCGCTGGGCTTGCGGCAAATGCTTGTCCAGCCACTGCCGACATTGCGCCAACGATTGCTGATGCGAACATATGGTACTGATGTCGGCGAGATTTTCCGCCAAGCCCAGCAAATTCTGATGCACCCTAATTTCCACTTCGCCACAGATGTTTAACGGTGAAATCAATAGCCTGTCTAGGGTATGGCTGATAACCCCTTCCGTTGAATTTTCGACAGGCACAACCCCAAACTGGCACAAACGGGTTTCAACCGCGTTAAAAATCTCGTTGATGGTGGCGACCGGAACCGTTTTTACGGCATGGCCGAAATGCTTGAACGCCGCTTGTTGGGTAAACGTGCCTTCCGGCCCCAAAAAAGCCACTTCCAAAGGCTTTTCCAACGCCAAGCAGGCGGACATAATTTCACGGAAAAATCGGGTTGCCGTCTCGTTTGACAAAGGGCCTTGGTTTAAGATTTGGATTCGCCGCAACACTAAAGATTCGCGGTCAGGGCGGTAAAACGTCCCTTGCTCGCCTTGGGCGATTTTGGTCTTGGCAACTTCCTGCGCACACACCGCCCGCTGATTAAGCAAATGCAATATCTCTGCATCTAGCGCGTCGATTTTTTCCCTTAATTCAGTGAGCGGAGTGATGGTGGTCATGGCTGGTTCCTGTGGCAATTAATGTGTGCGTTCAAATTCAGCCATAAACGCCATTAATGCGTCCACGCCCGCGTCCGGCATGGCGTTATAAATGCTGGCCCGCATCCCGCCGACTGAACGGTGGCCCTTCAGCTCATACAGACCGTTAGCTTCGGCGGCGGCCAAAAACGCCTTGTCCAGGCTCTCATCCGCCAAAATAAACGGCACATTCATGCGCGAACGGTAAGGTATCGCCACCGGATTATGATATAACACCGATTGGTCAATGGCCTGATACAGCTTAGCCGCTTTGGCGATATTGCGTTGCTCGATGGCCGCCACTCCGCCTTGCCCTTGCAGCCATTTTAAAACCAAACCGACCAGATACCAGTTATAAGTCGCTGGGGTATTGAGCATGGATTGGTTTTTCGCCTGTTCGGCATAATTGAACACGGGCGGCGTAGTTTTTGGGGCATGGCCGATCAAATCATCCCTGACAATGACAATGGTGACACCGGATGGCCCCATATTCTTTTGGGTACCGGCATAAATCAAGCCATATTGGCTGACATCAACCGGACGCGAGAGGATATTGGAGGACATATCTGACACTAAAGCCAAGCCTTTGCTATCGGGAACGCCAGAAAATTCCACACCGTGGATAGTTTCGTTGGACGTGTAATGCAGATAGGCGGCTTCGCTGTCAATAACCCAATCGGCAACTTCGGGTACATGCGTATAGTGTTCCGCTTCGGAACTGGCGGTAAGGACAACTTCGCAATAATTTTTGGCATCACTGACGGCCTTTTCCGACCAGGCCCCGGTTTTGATATAACAGGCTTTGGTTTTGCCGTTTAACAGGTTCTGTGGGATAAAAGAGAACTGTGCCGATGCACCACCTTGCAAAAACAGCACCTTATAATTGGTAGGGATAGCCAACAAACTGCGCAGGTCGCTTTCCAATTCTTCGGCGATAATGGCGAAATGCTTGCCACGATGGCTCATTTCCATCACCGACATGCCACTGTCACGCCACTCCAACAACTCTTGTTGGGCTTGCAGCAACACCGTCTCCGGCAAGGTGGAGGGGCCTGCGCTGAAATTGTAAACTCTGGACATTAGGGTTCCCTTGGTTCGGTTTAGTTTTTAAAGCGGGAATTTATCGGCAAATCCCCACGTGCTTTTTTAAGCACCCATTGCAATGGTAGATGCGCCACTGCAATAGTTCTTAAGTCATCTATTATTTAACGGCTATGATAAGCAATGCTAAGGATGTCATCATTCATCACTATCTTGCGCCAAATCCGCATCATCAGCCATCTCGCCAGTGTTACCCGTATCAGACAAATCGTCTTCGGATTCTTCGGCATCATCACCCGCCAAGCCGGCAATCCTGTCCACGCCAATCACTTTTTCGCCTTTATCCAAACGGATAATGGTCACGCCTTGGGTGTTTCGGCCTACTACGGAAATCTCATCGACACGGGTGCGCACCAGTGTGCCGCCATCGCTGATCAGCATAATCTCATCGTGGTCGTTGACCAGCACCGCGCCGACCACCGCGCCATTACGCTCGGAGGTTTGGATGGCGATCAGGCCTTGGCCGCCGCGTTTATGGCAAGTGAACTCTTCCAGCTTGGTACGTTTGCCGTAGCCATTTTCGGTGATGTTCAGCACCGTGCCTTCGGTGGCGATAATCAGGGAAATGACTTTGTGGCCTTCCTGCACGCGCATACCACGCACCCCTGAGGCCGTCCGCCCCATTGAGCGCACATCGGTTTCGTTAAAGCATACCGCTTTGCCGGAACTACAGAACATCAGGACATTTTGCTCGCCGTCAGTGACCGCGACCCCTACCGAAGTGTCTTCGTCACGCAAATCAATGGCGATTTTTCCGGTGCTGCGTTGGCGCTCAAATTCATTTAACGGAGTCTTTTTGACCGTACCCGCCGAAGTCGCCATAAAAATAAACTTGCTGTCGCTAAATTCGCGTATCGGTAACAAGGCGTTGATTTTTTCACCTTGATCCAAGGGCAACAAGTTTACAAACGGCTTGCCGCGTGCGGCACGGCTGGCGACCGGCAATTGGTAAACTTTTAGCCAATACACCTTACCCAGTGACGAGAAGCATAGGATAGTGTCGTGGGTATTGGCGACAATCAGCTTGTCGATAAAATCGGTTTCTTTCATTGCCGTTGCCGACTTGCCACGGCCTCCGCGTTTTTGCGCTTTATAATCGGTTAACGGTTGGGATTTGACATAACCCTCATGTGACATGGTGACAACCATATCCTCTTCGGTAATCAAATCGCCATCGGATAAATCCAATTGATTTTGGACAATTTCAGTCCGGCGCGGGTCGGCGTATTGCTCTTTAATGGCCGCCAGTTCTTCCCTGATGATCTCCATCAGACGGCTGTCGTTAGCGAGGATAAACAGGTGCTCGTCAATTTGCATGAGCAGTTCTTTATATTCACCGACAATCTTGTCTTGCTCAAGGCCAGTCAGACGATGCAGGCGTAAATCCAAAATCGCTTGGGCTTGGGTTTCGGAGAGGCGGTAGTTGCCTTCGTAAATACCAAATTCTTCAGGCAAATCATCCGGCCTAGAGCGGCTGGCATCGGCATGTTCCAACAACGCCGCGACCAGTCCGGCATCCCAAACCTTAGCTAATAAGCCATCTTTGGCTTCCTCGCGGCTGGAGGAGGTTTTAATCAGCTCAATCATTTCATCAATATTTGCCAACGCAACCGCCAAGCCTTCCAAGACATGGGCG
>JAQTNZ010000318.1 GCA_028713595.1 Methylovulum sp.
CGGACGAATTGGCGCAAATCATCACTTATACGCGTAATGCCTTGGGCAATAGCGTTGGTGATGACATCCAACCTAAAGCCGTCCAAGAGTTATTGCCAAACAAAACAGGGCCTGCTGCCAAGTCGGGAGCCAAAGCCGTGGCCCCTGAAAAAGTCGAGCCTGTCGCTGATATGGCCAAAGAAGAATTGGTCGCTTTAGGCAAAACCGTTTATGAAAGCAATTGCGCATCCTGCCATCAACCGGAAGGTCAAGGTATGGCGCCGATGTTCCCTGCTTTGAAAGACAGTACGGTGGTTAAGGGTGACATTAACGCCCAAGTCAATTTGATGTTGAATGGAAAAGCCATGATGCCCGCTTTTGGTCATAGCTTAAGCGCCAAAGATTTTGCGGCTGTCGTTACGTTTACCCGCAATAGTTTGGGTAATTCAGTCAATGACCTTATCCAACCTTCAGCCATCCAAAAGCTGCAAGCGGCCCTGCCGCCAGCCGAAGATGACGAATAAGGCGTTGCTGGCTTTATCTGTGCAAACTTTTTCTACTAATTTTGAGGTATAAACTATGTCCGCTGTTATAGCAGAACATGATGAGCATGATGAGCATCATCACGATGACCACGCCCATGGGCCTGATAAGGGTCTGTTAAGATGGATAGTCACCACCAACCATAAAGACATTGGTACGCTGTATCTGTTTTTTGCCCTAGTGATGTTTTTTGTCGGCGGCTCTATGGCTATGGTTATCCGTGCCGAACTGTTTGAGCCTGGCCTACAGTTTGTGGAGCCACAGTTTTTCAATTCGATGACCACCATGCACGCACTGGTGATGGTGTTTGGCGCGGTCATGCCGGCGTTTGTCGGCTTGGCCAACTGGATGATCCCCATGATGATCGGTGCGCCTGATATGGCGTTGCCGCGCATGAACAATATGAGTTTTTGGATGTTGGTCGCTGGCGTGTTGTTGTTGGCCAGCACCTTGTTTATGGAAGGCGGCGCCCCTGCGGCGGGCTGGACACTGTATCCGCCACTGGTGTTACAAACTGGCAAAGCTTTGCCGTTTGCCATCTTTTCGGTGCATTTGCTGGGTATTTCGTCAATCATGGGGGCCATCAATATTATTGCCACCATTTTTAACATGCGCGCCCCTGCTATGACGTTGATGAAAATGCCGCTGTTCGTTTGGACTTGGCTGATCACCGCGTTCTTGCTGATTGCCGTTATGCCGGTTTTTGCCGGTGCGGTGACCATGTTGTTGACCGACAAGTTTTATAACACCAGCTTTTTTGATGCGGCTGGCGGCGGCGACCCTGTGCTTTATCAGCATATTTTCTGGTTCTTCGGACACCCGGAAGTCTATATCATGATTTTGCCTACCTTTGGCGTGGCTTCAACCATTATCCCCGTATTCGCCCGCAAACCACTGTTTGGCTATAGCTCAATGGTGTATGCGACCGCTTCCATCGCCTTTTTGTCATTCATCGTTTGGGCGCATCACATGTTCACGGTCGGGATGCCGATTGCCGGTGAATTGTACTTTATGTACGCCACCATGTTGATTGCCATCCCCACCGGCGTTAAAGTCTTTAACTGGACCGCGACCATGTGGAAAGGGGCTATGACGTTTGAAACCCCCATGCTGTTTTCAATCTCATTCGTGGTTTTGTTCACTATGGGCGGGTTTACCGGTCTGATGATGTCCATCGCGCCATCCGATTTCCAATACCATGACACTTATTTTATCGTCGCCCATTTCCATTACACCTTGGTTCCGGCTTCGGTCTTTATCCTGATGGCGGCCGCTTATTACTGGTTGCCTAAATGGACAGGCAATATGTATAACGAAAAGATCGGCCAGTTGCATTTCTGGTTGTCCGTGGTGTCGGTCAATATTTTGTTCTTCCCCCAACATTTCTTGGGGTTGGCAGGTATGCCACGGCGGATTCCTGATTATGCCGTGCAATTTGCCGACTGGAACATGATTTCAAGTATTGGCGGCTTTATTTTTGGTGCCAGCCAATTGCTGTTCTTGTATATCGTGATTGATACCATTAAGGGCGGCACGGGCGAAAAAGTCAGCGATGAAGTGTGGGAAGATGCCCATAAGCATGGCCTGGAATGGACGTTGCCATCACCTGCGCCTTACCATACGTTCACCACCCCACCTACCACCATTCCTACTGAACATATCTGATAGGTTTGGCGGGCTTTTTGGCACACCACCTAAGCGGTGGTGTGACGGGTAACAGAATGAACACAAAAACAAAAAATATAGTGACGGCGGTAGTGTTGGCGATAGTCGCCATCGGCATTTATTACATGGCGGTCATGCAAGCGATGTCCAGATGAACACGGACGACCTTCAGCAAAAAAACGCCCGCTTAGTCCGCAATTTGGTGCTGGTGGTGGTGGCTATGTTTGGTTTTGGCTTTGCCCTGGTGCCGCTGTATGACGTGTTGTGCGACATCACCGGATTGAACGGCAAAGTGGCGGCCACCGCAGCCAAGGAAGTGGTTTATCCGATCGATAACAGCAGGGAAGTGACCGTGGAGTTTATCACTTCATTGAACGAATCGGCACCGATGCTGTTCCGCCCGGAAACAAAAAAATTGATTATCCATCCGGGCGAATATTACACGGTCAATTTTTATGCGGAAAACTTGACCGATAAGCCGATGGTCGCCCAAGCCATCCCTAGCATCTCGCCTGGATTGGCGGCGGAATATTTTAAGAAAACCGAGTGTTTTTGTTTTACGGAACAAACTTTCAAGCCGCACGAAGGCAGGACGATGCCCGTGCGGTTTGTGGTCAATCCTGACTTGCCTAAGCAGTACAAAACAATCACGCTTGCCTATACATTTTTTGATAATACTAAAACACAGTAGAAAGGAAAGGGGAACAACATGTCTGCACATGATACTTATTACATTCCGCACAAGGCGACGTGGCCTGTGCTGGCGACCGCTGGCCTGCTGACGTTTCTGGCGGGTTTTGCCAATTATTTGAACCATTCATCGATAGGCTCGCCGATGATGATGCTGGGTTTCGCCTTCTTTATCGTGATGCTGGCGGGTTGGTTTACCCTGCAAGCCACTGAGAGCGAATCGGGCATGTACAACGCCCAAGTCGGCATTTCCTTCCGCATGGGCATGATGTGGTTTATCTTTTCCGAAGTCATGTTTTTTGCGGTTTTCTTTGGCTCGCTGTGGTATACGCGGAATTTGTCAGTGCCTTGGTTGGGCGGTGAAGGTATCGGAGCGGCGACTAAAGAATTTTTGTGGCCTGAGTTTGAAGCCCATTGGCCTACCAACGGCCCTGCCAAATTGATTAATGGCCTACCCACTAAGGACGGTGAGTTTGAGCCTATGGGCGCGTGGGGCTTGCCGTTGCTCAACACCCTGATCCTGTTGACCAGCGGCGTGACCTGTACTTGGGCGCATCATGGTTTGTTGGCGAACAAACGTGACCAATTGATTAAAGGCTTGATAGCAACAGTGGCCCTGGGCTTTTTGTTCGTGACTTTTCAAGCGATAGAGTATCATGAAGCCTATACCGAAATGGGTCTGACCTTGGGTTCAGGCATTTACGGCTCCACATTCTTTATGCTGACCGGTTTTCACGGTTTCCACGTCTGTGTGGGGGCGATTATTTTAAGCGTTGTCCTGTTCCGTAGCAGCAGAGGCCATTTCAAACCAGAAAATCATTTTGCTTTTGAAGCGGCGGCTTGGTATTGGCATTTTGTTGACGTGGTCTGGTTAGGCTTGTTTATTTTTGTCTATCTGATGTAAGCTGTCCGACAATCCCAAAAAAGCGTTGTCTGTGGCAACGCTTTTTTTTTGTGCAACGATTTCTTAGCCGTTTAACTACTTGGCAGCCGGTAATGTGGGTGTGGATTGGCGTAGGGTTTGCATTTTTGCGCCAATGCCTTCCGGTTTAAACCATCCCATTGCCAAAGCGATTATAATAAATATAAATAACAGCACGGACAGTGAGATACGGACGGCTAAGGCCTTGAATATTTTTTCGGAATGTTCGCGGTTTTTGTCTCTGACTAAATTAAAAATTCATAAGTTTTGGCGGTTGAAATTAAATTTTGCTCAGGCCGGCGGAGAGGTTGGTCTTGGTGCGTTCGAGAATTTCCTTCACCTTCCAGGTGAGGCCGTCGGTCTTGTTGATGCCCTGAATCTTCGCATCGCAATAGCGGGCGCGGAGAATCGCCCCGAGCTGGCCGAAGCCGTAAAGGCCCTCGTCATTCATCTCGACGACGAGCAC
>JAQTNZ010000319.1 GCA_028713595.1 Methylovulum sp.
TCAACGAGGAGTTAAAGCGCAAGCCCTGTTCGACCAAACGCTGGTTGGCGGCGGCCATCATCAGCAGGGCGGGGATGGCCGCCTGATTGTGGCTGATGTTAAGGTCGCTTAAGATGATGATGCCGATATTGTTTTTGGCGGCTTGCTCAACTTGGTCGCAGACCCGCAACAAGGCCTGTTCCAAGTTGTCGGCATTAAGCGGGGCATCGGCAAAATCGGGCGTGTAGAGCGCGTCAATCGTAGCGGTGCTGACGGCCTCTTGGCGGCGGATTTGCTCCAACTGTGTACGTTGTAAAATCGGCGTGTCGATAATCAGCTGGCGGGTTTGTGCGTCCGAAAAATTGGGTTTCGCGCCCAGGGCCACCCGCAAGGTCATGCCGTCACTTTCCCTGATGGAATCCAACGGCGGGTTGGTGACTTGGGCGAAGCGTTGGCTAAAATAACGCGACATGCCGCCTTCCGCCCCTGACAGGGCATTGGGGGCGATGCCATAACCCATGGCGGAGACTTTTTCCATGCCGGTCGCCAGCATCGGGTCGAGCAAGAATTTAAAGCTTTCTTGGTTCAGCGAATAGGCGGGGTGTTGTTGGTCTACGCCCAGCACCGAATTGTAGGTCAGCTCCGCCAAGGTGACGGCGGGTAACGAAGACAAATGCAAGCTGCGTTTTGCCAACAAGGCTTGGTAGTCTTGCTCCGCCGCCAGCCGCTCCATGATTTCGCGGTTGTGGTAGGCCTGTTGGGTGTTATGGTCAAAATACAGCATCCCGCCCGCTTCGATGCGTCCGCGTTTGAGGACATCTTTAGGGGGGAAGTCGATTTGTCCGGCTTCGGACATCACGCACAAATACTCGGCGGTTTCCACCGAGCGCAGTGGCCGTAAGCCTAAGCGGTCCAAACGGGCGCCCACGCGGATCCCATCAGAGAAAATCAGCGCGGCCGGGCCGTCATTTTTTTCCTCATAAAGGCTGAAATATTCGAACATGGCGCGCACTTGCGGCGACAAGGTCGTGTCATTTTCCCACGCTGGCGGCATCATCGCCAATACGGCGGTGACAATGTCCATTTCGTCTTCGTTGATGCGCCGCGACAGGGTTTGGTCCAAGCGCCCCGAATCCGATTGGCCGCGCGGGAAAATAATATGCTTATTGTTTTGGCGGGCGATGGCGCTCTCGCTTAAACGGTTTTTCTTGTCCGTGTTCAATTCGCCGTTGTGCGCCATATACCGGAAAGGCTGCGCCATGATGGTGGCGGGGGCGGTGTTGGTCGAAAAACGGGTGTGGAAAAATAAGGTGCTGATTTCGTGGTCGGTGTCGTAAAGGTCAACAAAATAGGGGATGACCTCGAAAGAATTCAGGCGGCCTTTGTAAACTTGGGTGCGCGAACTCATGGACAGCGGATAAAAGCCTGTCAATTCGGCACGGCTATAGCCTTCCACCTCAATGTCCACCAAGGTGGCCTGGATATGTTTTTCAAACACCGTGTGCGGGACATCCTTGCAGGCTGGCGGGCGGCCAAACACACATTGCTTGATCGGCAATTGCGCCTTGACCGAAGCCTCGTTGAGCACGCTTTTATCGACAGGCACCGCCCGCCAAAGCAAAATCGGCAAACCTGCGGCCTGGAAATGGCGTTCAACCAGCTCTTGTGCCGCCGAATCGTAATGGTCGTGGTCTTCGGGGAAGAAAAAGTTGGCGACCCCAAATTGCCCCAGCTCCAGCGTGGCGATACCGGTGACCCTGCGGAAAAACTTTAACGACAAGTCGATGTTAACGCCAGCGCCATCGCCTATGCCTTCCGCGCTCATGCCGCCACGATGCGGGATGGTGCATAAGGCCTCATGGGATTTCACCAATAAGTCGTGGGTTTGCTTGCTTTGCTTGTGGGTGATAAAGCCTACGCCGCAGCTATCTTGGGATAGTCCAGGGTTATAAAGCATGGGTTCTTGTTGAGTTAATCGGGAATTTATGTTCATGATGCAGCCCGTTGTCTAAGTCATGCTGTAAATATGCAGCGTACAGTGTGTGTTTTTCTTGCAATGCGTGGTCGTTTTTTTTGGCAATGCGTGATAGAGTCAATGCCACACATTGGTGCGATGCCAGATGGCAAGTTTTTGCAGATAACTTTCAGTTAGCGAAACCCGCTAATTGTAATACAGCCACGTTTATCTGTCACATTACGGCCCTTTTTATTTGTAGAAATTTAGATTACTTGATAGTTGATTAATATGAAAGAAATTTTTGATGTAGTCATCATAGGCGGCGGTATGGTGGGGGCTGCGGTGGCCTGTGGCTTAGGCGGCAGCCCTTTGAAAGTGGCGGTTGTGGAGGCTTTTTTGCCCGAACCGTTTGCCGGCGGCCAGCCGCATGACCTTCGGGTTTCCGCCCTTAGTATAGCGTCAAAAAACATTCTTGCCACTGTTGGCGCGTGGGATGGCGTGGTCAGCCGCCGCCTCTGCCCGTTCCGGCGGATGCGTGTCTGGGAAAAAGCCGGTGACACCGAGTTTTGCAGCGATGACATCAACTATTCTGAGCTGGGTTACATTGTCGAGAACCGGATCACCCAACTGGCGTTGCTGGAGCGTTTGCAGGCGTTTGCCAATATTACCCTGATCTGTCCGGCCACTATCGAACGTATTGATTATTGTCCGGGCAAGCCTAGCGAGGTGGCCTTGGGCGACGGGCGGGTGTTGTCGGCACAGCTGCTGGTCGCCGCCGATGGTGGTCAATCCAGGGTCAGGCAAACGGTTGGCTTAGGCGTGACCAGTTGGGATTACGACCAGCACGCACTGGTCATCTATATCGAAACCGCTTATGGGCAGCAGGACATCACTTGGCAGCGGTTTGTGCCGACCGGCCCGCAGGCGTTTTTGCCGTTGACCGGACATTTCGGGTCGATAGTCTGGTATCACTCGCCCGATGAGGTCAAACGCCTGAAGGCTTTGCCGCCGGATGTGCTGAAAGGCGAGTTGATGGCGGCGTTCCCTGAGTGCCTGGGGCAGGTGGAAAAAGTGCTGGGTACGGCCAGTTTCCCGCTAAAACGCCAACACGCCCAGCATTATGTCAAACCCGGCGTGGCCTTGGTGGGTGATGCGGCGCATACCATTAATCCGTTGGCAGGGCAGGGGGTCAATATCGGCTTGCTCGATGCCGCCGCGTTGGCGGAAGTGTTGGTGGAGGCGGCCAAACAAGGCCGTGATGTCGGTGATATGACGGTATTAAAGCGTTATGAGCGGTTACGCCGCCATGAAAACCTGAAAATGATGACCGTGATGGATGTGTTTTACCAAGTGTTCAGCAACGATGTGTTGCCGGTGAAATTCTTGCGCAATTTGGGCTTGGGCTTGGCGGAGCGGGTGCTGCCCGCCAAGCACATCGTCATGCGCAATGCGATGGGGTTGGCGGGCAATTTGCCGAAGCTGGCTAGGGGCGAGTCGATTATCTGATGGCAATACCCACAAACCACAATAAGTGGGTGTGCAAAATTTTACACTCGTTCCCACGTGCCACGTGGGAATGCCGTAAGGACGCGCAGCATCCCGTTTCACACACCGCAGCGCGGGTGGCACGGCATTCCCACACAGCGTGTGGGAACGAGAGTTATGATTTTAATTTGTTGAAATTACAGGCATAAATCCTTAGCTTAATGGCAGTGTGAGCCTTGTTCAGGTCATCCAGTACCGCATTAATATGTGTTTTTTTAAAAAGCCTGTCGGGGGCTGCCGACACCTTGCCAATGGTCGCCATTGGCTAGTGCAACCATTTTGGCGGGCCATTCCAGGTCAATAGACTGGTAAAAAATGCAAAAAAATGTGATTAACAGTTGCACAAAAAAAATGAGCCGTTATAATAGTCGACCTTGAAGTCACAACTTCAGGCGCGTAGCTCAGTTGGTTAGAGCACCACCTTGACATGGTGGGGGTCGTTGGTTCGAGTCCAATCGCGCCTACCAGATTTTTTTAAGCACTGCTTTGCAGTGCTTTTTTTATTGCACGAAATCAATTGAGAAATTAACCCGAAAATGCCAGTCATTACTCTTCCTGATGGTTCTCAGCGTGATTTTGCACAAGCTGTAACAGTTCTGGATGTCGCCAAATCGATTGGTTCCGGTTTGGCAAAGGCGACTTTGGCAGGTAAGGTTAACGGCCAATTGGTGGATGCCAGCTTCCTGATCGAGGAAGATGCCGCTCTGCAAATCATCACCGCTAAAGATGCGGATGGCCTAGAAGTCATCCGTCACTCCACTGCGCATTTGTTGGCCCATGCGG
>JAQTNZ010000320.1 GCA_028713595.1 Methylovulum sp.
CGCTAAAGACAATCGTGGTGACTTCTTCCTGTATGGCTTCGCGGTTTTGGGAAATGGTTGTGGTGTTCTTTTTGTTAAATACCCGTCCGGCACGGTCTTTGACAATGGGGATAATGCTGTCGGCAATATCGACATCACCCGTTTTGCCGACCTCGTAAAGTAAGTGGTTGACCTTGTCTTTAGGGATGGTGAAATTGAAATTCATATCTAAGGTGATCTTTTGATTGTCAATCGTGTTGACATCAAAAGGCGGGATATGCAGCGTGGTCAGGCTCACCTGCACTTTATCGACCGTGTCAATAAACGGGATTTTAAAATGCGGCCCCGGCTTAATCGGCTGTTCATAAACGACATTGCCTAAGCGGCGGACATTGGCCATTTCTGAGGGGTCAACCGTATATACGGTGTTATAGACCAGCAAAAGGGCCGCCAAGCCGTAACCTAGCCATGATTTGAATTTATCTTTTACCGTATCGACACTATCTGGCGTAAATCTGTTCATGATCTATCTCCTAGCAGGTATGGAAATACAGTTTTTAAGTAGATGATATAGCGTGGCCGCCAAATCGCTATCCTGCCGCACCATTACGCCGATACGACCAATACGCCGCACAAGCCCCCTCGGATGACACCATGCACGAACCCATAGGGTTTTCCGGTGTGCATACCGTACCTAACAATTTGCAATCTTGGGGTTTTTTCACGCCGCGCAGGATGGCGGAGCATTCACAGCCTTTGGTATCGGAGGCTTGGATGGCGGGCAGGTTAAAGCGTTGTTCGGCATCGAATCCGGCGTAGTCGGCTTTGAGCGTTAACGCGCTGTCGGCAATTAGCCCTAAGCCCCGCCATTCAAATTGCGGGCGTAATTCAAACACTTCCCGCATCAAGGCTTGGGCTTTCAGGTTGCCTTGCGGGGTAACGGCGCGGCTATATTCGTTTTCAACCTCGTGGCGGCCTTCATTGAGCTGGCGGATCAGCATCAAGACCGATTGCATCACGTCCAGTGGCTCAAAGCCCGCGATAACAATGGGCTTGGCATAGCACTTGGCAAAGCGTTGATAGGGTTGGCTGCCAATAATGGTGCTGACGTGGGAAGGCCCTAGAAAAGCATCTATTGATAGGTTGGGGGAAGCCCTGCCTGTGTTTGCTAAAGGGCTAAGAGGGGCATCCAGTATCGCACCCATTGCGGCGGGGGTCAGGACATGGTTGCAGAACACCGAAAAATTGCCCAACCGTTCGGCCTGTGCCTGTTGGATGATGACGGCGGTTGGTGGTGTGGTGGTCTCAAAGCCGATGGCGAAAAACACCACTTGCCGTGTCGGATTGTCCCGCGCGATTTTTAACGCGTCTTGCGTTGAATAAACCATGCGTATATCGCCACCGTTCGCCTTGGCTTTCAGTAAGCTGTGGCGGCCTGTGGCGGGTACGCGCAGCACATCGGCATAGGTGCAGAGAATCACGCCCTGCTGTTCGGCCAATTGGATGGCGTTGTCGATACGGCCTGTGGGCAATACGCAGACCGGACAACCAGGGCCGTGGATAAATTCGACATTGTCCGGCATTAAGTCCTGAATGCCGTAACGGAAAATGGCATGGGTATGCCCGCCACAAAATTCCATCAGCCGATAATGCCGATCAGGGCTTACTGTTTGGGCAATCGCTCTGGCAAGCTGTAAGGCAAGGTCATGTTGGCGAAATTCACTGATGTATTTCATGGTACGGACATTAATCCGGCTTCGGCAAACAAGGCCAAGGTTTTTAAGGCCTCTTCCTCGTCAATTTTATTTAGCGCGTAACCGACATGTACCAAAACATAATCGCCGAGCGCGACATCATCGACCAGAGCCAGCGATACCTCAACCTTGACATTGTCAATTGAAGCGGTCGCCATGTTAGTGGCCGTATCAATGGCGATGATTTGCGCGGGTAGGGCTAGGCACATAGCTTTATAGCCTCATAGCGTTGCTAAAGTTGGGTACGGCACACCACCCTTCCCTAAACATAAGCAATCCGTTGCAATGCCAGTTCGGCCTTTAGCCACTGCAACCAATTATCCATGCCTTCGCCTGTTTTTGCAGATAAGGACAATACCTTGATTTTGGGGTTGACCTGTTTGGCAAACTGGATGCACTCTTCGCTGTTAAAGTCCAAATATGGCAACAAGTCAATTTTGTTCAGGATCATCAGATCGGCGGCATGGAACATATCGGGGTATTTGATGGGCTTGTCCTCGCCTTCGGTGACGGAGAGGATCACCACCTTATGCGCTTCCCCCAGGTCGAAGGCCGATGGGCAGACCAAGTTACCGACGTTTTCGATAAACAACAGGCTGTGGTTTTGGGCTTGCAAGGTTTCTAAGGCATGGCCGACCCGATGGGCATCAAGATGGCAACCTTTGCCAGTATTGATTTGCACGGCGGAAACGCCGGTGGCGCGGATGCGCTCGGCATCACGGGCGGTTTGTTGGTCGCCCTCAATGACGGTGATGGCAACATCGTTTTGCAAACGGCTGATGGTTTCGGTCAGCAACGTGGTCTTGCCGGAACCGGGGCTGGATACCAAGTTCAACGCCAATATGCCGTGTTCGCCAAAATGGCGGCGGTTTTCACTGGCATAACGGTTATTTTTGGCTAAAATGTCCTGTTCGATTTGTACCATCCGCATGGGGCTTAAGCCAGGGGCATGGCTGTGTGCCGCCCCGTGGGCATGGGGGTGTTGGTGATCGTGGGGATGGTCGTGATCGTGATCGTGCCCCTCGCCGCAGCCGCATACACCACACATTATTCTACCTCCAATTCTTTGATACGCATTTGATCTCCGCTATTGACCTGTAATTGATGGCTGCCGCAGTGCGGGCATAGATCGTATAATTGCTGTACGGCGACATTGTCGGCGCACGGCAAACACCAAGCTTGGCCGGGTATTTCAATAATTTCCAGGCACGCTTGTTCGGCTAAGGAGCCTTGCATAACGATATCGAAACAAAACCGCAAGGCCTCAGCCTCAACCCCCGCCAACGCGCCTATTTCCAGCCAAACCGTTTTGACTTTGTGGTAGTGCTGGGCTTCCGCCTGTTGTTCCAATACCTGCAAAATGCTTTCGCAGAGCGACATTTCATGCATGGTTTTGCTGCCCAATATCGATTAAGTTTAAGGTGTGCCGTACGCAAGGGTCTATCGCATTGACCAGAAATTCCGCCTGTAACCTTAGCTCATCAGGGGGGCTTGGCTTTAAGTGCAACAAACTTTGCGCAACAACCCCTTCGGGGTGGAAATTCCATTCGGTGGGCGCGATAATATGGTAATCGTACACCTTCTTTTGCCTTAACACCAAACGATGTATCAATAAACCGCGTGCCGCCTGGATTTGGGCCAGTGCGTGACCGTCACGGCCAATGCTGTGGGCGGTAAAAAATCTAGGGTCTTTGCTGTCCGGCACAAGCCGTCTTAAACGGGATGGGGTATTTGCCACCTCCAATAAGCGGCCTACTAGGCGCACTATCAGGCCGTTGCCATAACGGCCTTGTAATTCGAGCATTAACGGCCTGGACACTTGCCTGTTCAACCCTGTCGTTTCAAAACAACGGCCTTGCCAGTGTGGTGTCCGGCTAAATGCCGTCAAATCTTGTTGCCGCGTATAGCGTAGCCATGTTTGCGCATCTAGCGGCGGCAAGCAAGCTACCCCATTTTGGCCGGCTGCGGCCCACCCCCTGCCATAGACATCCGCCAATAACTTGGCGGGCAAGGCATTACTTTGCCGTAACCAAACCTGTAACTGCGTTTCTGTCCTTAGCCGTTGAAAATCGGCCAGCCCACCATTAAAAATCGCGGTGTCGGTCAGGGTTTCCAATTCGTCAATAAGCCGCCGTAGCTGTACGGTATCGGTATCTGGACGGCTATCGAGATTGAACGCCTCGCCGTGCCGAAATAAATGGCGCTTGAACAGTGTGTCGAATTTAAGTAACGCCGCCAAGGGTTTTTTATCAGGGATTTGGCCTATAAATCCAGGCCAGTCCAACAAGATACGCCATGCGTGTTCGCGCAGGGTCTCAAGTTGCACCAGTATATCGCGGGCGGTGTCAGAAACAGGGTCTGCCTCCAGACCTAAGGCGGCACGGCAGGCCAGTAAGGCGGTATAGGCCTGGGCATTGCCGCACAAGGTGAATAGCAAGGCAACGGTATCGAGCATTTGTTCCGGCTCTTTGCCCAATAAAATTTGGGTCGCCGCTTCAGTACGGTCAGATGCTATTATCACCCGGCAAG
>JAQTNZ010000321.1 GCA_028713595.1 Methylovulum sp.
TAAGTATGGCAGGAGGGACACATGAAAAATGGACGCTGGAGCTGGTCGCTTATCTTAAGCAACGCTGGCAAGGCCAAGTGCTGGAAAGTGCGCCCTTGTTTGAAGACCGCCTGGACCGCTATGTGGCGATTGGCCTGAACGCCACCCACACCTTGCAAACCAGCGCCGAGATGCCCCCCCCTGAAGATGATGATGCCGAACTGCTCGCCCGCTCAGTTTCCAACCGCTTGCTGTCATGCACCTTTAAAAAACCTGGCATGATGTCCATCGGCAACCTCATCAGCTTTAGGAAAGCCGACATGCCCGTCAACAGGCGCGCCTTAGGCATTGTGGACACGCTGGTCATTGAGAAAGACGAAGGCAAACTGAGTTTTGGCCTGCGCTTGCTGACACCGCAAGCCATCGCCGTCAATTATTTTGCCGGCACTGGCATCAGCGCGGCGCATCCTGACCATCCTGAACGCTTTAAAAAAGCCCTGATTTACCAAGTCAAAGAACCGGAACCCAAAAGCTACCTCATCACCGACACTTTTTTGCTAAAATCAGGTGATGCGATCAACCTCTTCGTTGACCATGAAGAATTTAACGTCACACTGAAAAACAAGAAAAATATTGGCTTGGGCTACTGGCAGTTCGAATGCGCGAAAACGTCTGACAAAAAGAAAATGGACAGCCATTAAAAAAGCTATTACTTTATCAGGCGGATTGGCCTTAGCTAAATAAATGACAATTTCCCAACAAAGCGCTTGAAAAGATTTTTCATCGTGGTAAGTTGGTAAATTAAACAGCCCGCGCCTAGCCCGCCACCTTTTAAGCCACCAACCTTAAGCCAAAGGAGGAATGCCCGCCGCCCCTGTTTGCCCACCTTTGCACAATGCCCGCCGCGCTTGTAACCATTAAGTGTATAAATATAACAATAACATTGAATTATCGTGAGGATGAAAAATGAGTAATGAAGAAAACACCAACCAAACTGTAGAAAGCGCCGCCCCTGCCGAAGCCACCGTTGCCCCCGCAGCACCGGCCAACAGCGCGGTCAGCAACCTGATCGCCACCGCAATGGGCCTGAAAGAAAGCAACCCGAAAGTGTTTTTTGGTGTCATCGGCGGCGGTGTCGCCCTGCTCCTGCTGGTCATGATGAGCGGCGGCGGTTCCGAGCCTATAGCAGGGCCGGTCATGAAAAACTTGGTGGTCGGGCAAAAATACGTCCTAAAAAGTGCCAACGCTTATGACGAAAAAGCCACCGTACGCCTAGTGTCCGTACCCGGCACCATCGCCGCCTATGATGACACCGAAGAAGCCGACCGCAACGGCGCTTGCCAGCATATCGCCCAAGGCACCCCCGTCTCTGTGGTTGAACTGCAAGATGCCTACGGCAAGAAAAACAGCTACGCCAAAGTCCGTATGGAAGAGGGCGACTGCAAAGGCAACGAAGGCTGGGCATTATCCATCGATGTCCAATAAATGGCATTTGTAAGCGATTTTTTTATAAAAATAGTTGACAGCCCTTAAAAAACCAGTATAATACGCAGAATAAATTGCAGTGCGGGAATAGCTCAGTGGTAGAGCACAACCTTGCCAAGGTTGGGGTCGCGAGTTCGAATCTCGTTTCCCGCTCCAATAGATTCAATAAAAAGCCGCGTATCTCGCGGCTTTTTCATTTCAAGACATGGCTGCGTAGCAAAATGGTTATGCAGTGGCCTGCAAAGCCATCTACTCCAGTTCGATTCTGGACGCAGCCTCCATTATAAATCAACCGCTTACGAGCGGTTTTTTTATGCGCGGCGAAAAATATCACTGTATAAATAAGCATAAAAATGCTATAAAAATATAAAAAGTGTGGCATTAACCACACTGAAACGGCTAATTTGTGGGTATACACCAGTCATGGCGACAATCAGGCAACGCAAAGTCGGGGGAAGCTGGGAAATCATCATCCGCAAGATATTGGCTAAAGAGACTGTGAAAGTATTCATTCTTATGTCAATATAGTGTGTCAATTGCATTTTTTAAATGCAATATATTGTGTTGAAGATTTCAAAAATCGAATACTTTCACAGCCTCTAAAGCCCATTGCGCCACAAAGTCGGGGCTATGGCGTGGATGCTTGACTGGTGTGTCCGCAACTCGTGGATTGAGGCCAATCGGCTACGGCTACTCCCCAACGGTATTCTAATTACACGCCCTCAGACGGCAAAAAGAAAACCGACATGGCCCGTGACCGCATCCTGCACCCGGATGAATATGAACGGCTAATCTGGATTCTTGACGGCAACGTCCCAGAAGGCAAGCAACGGGGCATATCCCCCAATAATCGCCTTATAACCATCCTCATGCTGCGTGGGCAATGGCCCTGTCCAATTTTTATGGCTGATGGCCTTTAGAGCCAAAGGAGACAAAATCCGAGGAAGTGGATGAAGAATTCCCTCTAAACATATTGATATTGGTGATATTCTTTGGTGGCAGGTAAGCGCAAGGCATTGGCATTTAAGCTAACATTGGCTAAGTGCCTAGCCGCCAAACAAGGCTTTCCGCATTGTTTGGCGGCAGCAGGGGACTTATCGCCAACCCCTGTGCCAGCCATAGTTTGGATGGTGCCAGCCCCAACCTTGTTGCGGATGGTTTTGCCAAGCGTAACCAGGGCCAGGCCGTGGGTAAGCGGGCCTGACATTGACCACACCGCCAACAGGGCGGACACCAACCGGTGCCACTGCGCATCCGGCTAAAAATAGAGCCATAAAAATGGCTAGGGGCATTGCTTTCATAGGGTATCTTCTTAAAAAATGGTTTTTGAGATAAACCGCCGCGAGGTTGAAGCACTTAAGCTTTAGATGCTTGATGGCGGTTCTCCTGTTTGCAGACAGATTATCGGCTTATCTTTAACAAAGCTTCTGTACGCTGGGATACATAAAGGTGTTAGGCCAAGGTGTTAGCCCCATGGGGCGCATTGTGTGATGGCGTAAGTGTCTGTTTTGTTAAGGTCAAGTGAATTCGTATCATACTACCTTAGTGCAATCATAAATAATCGGATAGAAGAAGGCCAACTGTTAAACACCATCTAAGCCGCAAACCGTAGTTGTAATAGTCCAATAAAACCGGACACCTCTAAAGGCAAATTATAATGTCAGTAGAGGTAGGCTATGGGCGAGCGTGGATTAAAGGCCGGACGGGACAACAATTATTTACTTCGCATCCTTGGGGTAATTTAAACGCGGTCGCCCTGTTAGGATTGCAGGACTGCCTACAAGATTATATCGCTGATAGCCAACGTACTTACCCCAGTCAACTGGATAGCGAACTCTGCCGAGCTATCGGCATTGGTATTGCCGTATAACACGCCATCCAAAAACATTAACTGCCCCGCCGCCGTGAAGCTGCCCGTGTTGGCGATAAACCCGGAGAAAGCATTGTTGGCGACCGTGGCGGTATTGGCATCCAAGGTGGAGAGGTCGATTTTGTCCTGTCCGCTCACAAAATCGGTGATGACATCGGTTGCACCGCTAAGTGTACCCATCTCGGATAAGGCGTTGAAGTCAAAAGTATCAGCACCGCCACCGCCCGTCAGGGTATCGAACCCCACGCCACCAACCAGGACATTGGCCCCGGCGTTGCCCGCCAGCGTGTCGTTATAGTTGCCACCCGTCAGGTTCTCAATGCCGGTGAGCGTGTCCGAACCGGAGCCTAGGGTGTTTTGGCCGCCCGCCACCGCCAAGCTGGCCGTGACGGCACTGGCGACGTAAAGGTAGGAGGCGGTGTCAACACCCAGGCCGCCGTCAAGGACATTGTCGCCCACCCCCGTATAGAGCAGGTTGTCAAGGCCGTTGCCAGTCAGGTTAGCCGCCCCCGCAGACTGTATCCGGCCATTTTCGACATTGGCGGCCAGGGTGTAGGCGTTGAGGCTGCTGTACACCGTATCAGCCCCCCCCGTGCCGGCGTTGGCGTTGGTTTCCGTGACCACGTCACCGGCATTGTCGACATAATAATAGTCAGAGCCGTCACCGCCCGCCATCGCGTCCGCACCGCCGCTGCCGTTCAGGACATTGGCCCCGGCGTTGCCCGCCAGCGTGTCGTTATAGTTGCTGCCATTGAGGTTCTCAATGCCGGTGAGTGTGTCCGAACCGGAACCCAGGGTGTTTTGGCCGCCCGCCACCGCCAAGCTGGCCGTGACGGCGCTGGCGGCGTAAAGGTAGGAGGCGATGTCGGTGCCCAGGCCGCCGTCAAGGACATTGTCGCCCGCCCCCGCATAGAGCAGGTT
>JAQTNZ010000322.1 GCA_028713595.1 Methylovulum sp.
TATCACTAGGCTTTCAAAAAGCGGGGATAAATGTGGTGGCGGCGATTGATAATTGGCGTGCCGCCCTTGATGTTTATCAGGAAAATTTTGAGCATCCGGCTATACAACAAGACCTAAGCGATGAGTTGGCAACGGTTGCCATTATCCAAAACATAGCGCCTGATATGATTATAGGCGGCCCACCCTGCCAAGATTTTTCCAGTGCAGGTAAGCGTGATATTACCAACGGTAAAGCCGACCTGACCTACCATTTTGCCAATATTGTCTGCGGGGTAAGGCCTCGGTGGTTTGTCATGGAAAATGTCCAGCGTATCACCAAAAGCCATATATTGACTGAAGTTATCGAACAATTCGCTGACAATGGCTATGGCTTATCTGCCGTGGTGCTGGATGCCTCTTTTTGTAACACACCACAAACGCGTTCGCGTTTCTTTTTGGTGGGTGAGTTGAATGGTAAAAATAACGCCTTAGTCGATTTGTTTAAGGCGAATTTGACGGCTAAGCCCATGACTATCCGTGACTATTTAGGCGATAAACTGAATTTGCAGTATTATTATCGGCATCCAAGAAGCTATGCTCGGCGAGGTATTTTTTCTATTGACGAACCCAGCCCAACCATTAGGGGCGTAAACAGGCCGATACCCCCTAATTACAAGTTACATAGTGGCGACCCTGATAACATCGACCTTGCCACGGTAAGGCCATTATCGACATTGGAGCGTAGTTATCTGCAAACTTTTCCTGAATCGTTTAAATTCTTTGGTACCAAAACTAATCTTGAACAAATGATTGGTAATGCCGTCCCTGTCAACATGGCGGCGTTTGTAGCTTCTGTTATTTTGCAGCATCAGGAAGGAGAGGTATTGTCATCCTTGTTTGACGAGGACATGTTTATCTTACCCAGTAATATATTGCATAAACAAGCACACTAAATTCACTTCGTTAACAAAATTCAGGCTTCCCATCCCCACTGACCTTTAATTCTTAAGCCCCCACCATGCACAACGCTATCGATCACTTGTTAACGTCCGCCAATGAGATTATCCTTGGCAAAGACCATAAAATCCGCTTGGCGGTCTGTTGCCTGTTGGCACGCGGACATTTGCTGATTGAAGACATTCCCGGTGTCGGCAAAACCACGCTGGCGCATACGCTGGCAAAATTGCTGGGTTTGCATTATCAGCGTATCCAATTTACTAGCGATTTGCTGCCCGCCGATATTCTGGGTGCATCGGTGTTTGACAGCGCCAACAATACGTTTAAATTCCATCCAGGGCCGGTGTTTAACCAGATGGTGTTGGCCGATGAAGTCAACCGCGCCACGCCTAAAGCCCAAAGCGCGTTGCTGGAAGCGATGGAGGAGCAGCAAGTGACGGTGGAGGGTAAGACTTATCCCTTGCCTAGCCCGTTTTTTGTGATCGCTACCCAAAACCCTTCCCACCAGATCGGCACCTTCCCTTTGCCGGAATCACAACTGGACCGTTTTTTGATGCGGATTGAGTTGGGTTATCCCGACCAAGCTGCCGAACGCGCCTTATTGGCGGGGCAAAGCCGCCAACAATTGTTGGAATCGCTCACCGTGCAATTGCCGCCGCCACAACTGCACACCATCCAACAAGCGGTGACTGACATCCATGTGTCGCCCGCCTTATTGGATTATTGCCAAGCCCTGATTAACTTTACCCGCACTTCGCCCGAATACCCGTGCGGTTTGTCGCCGCGTGGCGGCTTGGCGTTGTTGCGGGCCGCCAAAGCCTGGGCGTTGATGCACCGCCGTGATGCGGTGTTGCCCGAAGATATACAGGCGGTGTTGGCTTCGGTCGCGGGTCATCGTTTACGCGCAGGCAGTAGCCATTCCGAGGCGATTGTCGCGCCGTTACTGGAAAAGGTGGGCATCCATTGACCGCGCCGACCCTGACCGAGCGTGTCAAAGCCCATCGCTTTTTTACGGGGGAAAGGGCCTTGGATAATCAGCCTATCCTGTTGAACCATCGGCGGGTGTTTATCTTGCCCACCCAGCGTGGCTTGGGGTTTGCGGTGCTGGTGGGGTTGTTGCTGTTGATCGCCTTTGTTTATAACAATAACTTGGCCTATTTGCTGACGTTTCTGGTCGCCAGTGTGTTTTTCGTCACCACCTTGCATAGCTTTAAGGCCTTATCGGGCTTGGTGGTGCAACCAGGACAGGCCAAGCCCGTGTTTGCCGGAACCCCCGCCCGTTTTGACATTTATCTGGACAATCCGTCTAATCACCCGCGCCCGCATTTGCACGTCACCTTGGAAAACACTGAAAGCCTGACCATCCCGGCGCAGACCAAAACCTACATTTCCCTGTCTTCCGCCACCCACCAACGGGGTTGGCATCAGGCGGGTAAGGTCACGGTGTCCAGCACTTACCCGTTGGGCTTGTTTAGGACGTGGTCGCCGATACGCTTTAACCTGAAAGTGCTGGTATACCCCAAGCCCGCCGCCCACGCCAGCCCATTCCCTGAGTCCGCCGCCGGTGAGGTGCAGCAAGGTTTCAGCAAAAAAGGTGCGGATGATTTTTATGGGATGCACGAATACCAAGCCGGCGACCCCGTCCGCCATATCCATTGGAAAGCCTACGCCAAGGGTTTGGGACTGTACAGCAAGCAATACGGTGGCGGCAGTTCCGCGCAAATCTGGCTGGATTATGACCAGACCTCAGGGCATGATAAGGAGGAACGCCTCAGCCAATTATGCCGCTGGGTGCTGGAAGCCGACCAAGCCGGGCTGAGTTATGGCTTTGTACTACCGGGCTTAAAGCTGGCCCCGGAAAGCGGAGTGGCGCATAGCCAAAAATGCTTGGAGGCCTTGGCGTTGTTTTAGGCTTTGTCTTTGTGCACAATCAACGTTTAGGAGATTATCATGTACGCCGTTGAATTTAAAGCCAAGATTGAAAATGGCATTGTCACTATCCCAAAAGAATATAGTGGCATTTACCACAGCCAAGCGCGGGTTTTGGTGTTGGTTGATGATGTGGACATAAAAGAGACGGGGAAAAAAGATTATGCCGCTTTTTTTGAGGATTTACGTAATCGGCCTATAAAAATCCAGCCCGACATTGATATAGGTAAGCTAATCGATGGGATGAACGATGGTTTATCTTGATACTAATGTTTTGATTCATGCGGCGGTGGAACAGGCCGCCGATAAAAAAGCACATTCCATAGCGTTGTTGGAAGACTGTATTATGCAAAACCAGTTATTGATTTCCATATTGGTCTTGCAAGAGTATGTTTTTACGCTGGCTAAGCTCAAGGTTGATGCAAAGGTTATTGCACAAGATGTGCAGTTTTATAGCGAATTTGCCCACCCTATCCCGAAGCAGGTATTTTGGTATAGTTGCATACTGTGCGCAAAAATTAACTTTTTTAGAAGTATCAACGATGTGGTTCATCTTATGTTTGCCCAGCAGCACTGTGATAAATTGATTACGTTTGATGAGGATTTTCAAAAGCTACAACCGTATACGAAGGTGACAATTGAAATTTTAAAATGAAATTTCTTGTGTTCCACGTTAGTTCTTTGGTATGCCTGCCTAAAAGCCAAAAAATTTGAACATCCCCCACTTGAGCGCCGCTTCATGATCGCAAACCTTGACAAAAACGTGTTGGTTTTCTTGCTCGCGTCTATCGCGTTGATTGTCTTCCCGCATATCTACCATATACCCATCAATATCTTCGCCTATTTTTATTTGCTGATAGGTTGGCGGTTTGTCGGGGTTTGGCGGCCACACTGGTTGCCTAACCGCTGGCTGGTGTTTTTATTGACAGTGATTGGTATCGGTTTGGTATACCTGCAACATCAGGGCATTTTTGGGCGCGATTCGGGGACGCGTTTGTTTGTCGTGGCGCTAGGCCTAAAGCTGATGGAGATAAAAACCGAGCGGGATTTATATTTGGTCACGTTTTTGGCGTTTGTGGTCGCCGCTTCGCAGTTCCTCTACACGCAAAGCCTAGTGATGGCGGCGTATATCCTCTTAGTGTGCTGCACCTTAATTGCCACCTTGGTGTGCATCAACAGCCGCCAACCGCAACCGTGGGACGCGCTGAAAACCGCCGCGACCATTGTCGTACAGGCTCTGCCTATCGCCATTGTCGCTTTTATCCTGTTTCCGCGTATGGAAGCCCCGCGCTGGATGTTGCTGAACGACCGCCAGCAAGCGCGTATGGGCTTAAGTGACATGATGGAACCGGGCTCCATCAGCGACCTAGGGCAATCGACTGAG
>JAQTNZ010000323.1 GCA_028713595.1 Methylovulum sp.
GCCGACCAAGTCGCGTTTTTTGCTGATAACCTTAGTCCAAGCATTGGTGGCATCCAGGACATTTTCGCTAAAATGGCTGGTGTGCTGGCTCAGTTCTTGGCAAATTTCTTTGTAGCGCTGTTTTTTCTCTTCGCTAAGGTCAACACCGGACAGACGGAAATCACGCAGGGCATTGCGGACAACTTTTTGTTGCGCGGTGTCAAAGCCAGCAAATTCCGAGCGTTTGACGATCATCCGATAGGCATAAAACAGGCGTTTGTTCTGGCCCATCTCCGTCCCGTAATCGCTGAGTTTAGGTAGGCAGGCGTTATAGGCTTCCCGCAAGGCTTCATTGTTGCAGACGGAATTGAGGTGGCTGACCGGCGACCACGCTTTGTTCAGACGATCTTCGGCATCGGCTATCGGCTGGATCAGTTTTTCCCAGCTATAGTTTTGCTTGGTTTGCAACTGTTCGTTAACGACTGCGCGGACATCGGCTAACAGTTGGTCTATTGCAGGCCCTACATGTTCGGGTTTGATTTGCGAAAAAAGCGGCAAAGGGCTATCGGTCAATAATGGATTGTTCATGTTAAAATAAAGTTAGGCTCAGTTTGCGTTAAAGGTGATGATAACGAAATCGTTGTTATTATTTTTTTTGAGCATCAAAAAATACCGCCGTCTTGGATAAGTGGTCGTGCCAGCCACGCCGGTCCTTATCGAAAATAATCCAAAAAAAACCTAGCCCGAACATTGCCCAAGACACCAGGGCGGTTATATAACGGATAAACGCTTGCGTCCAGTTTATAGGCTTTTGTTCGTGTGTCAAAACCTGTATTTTCCACGCTTTTAGGCCTAACGTTTGGCCGCCGTGCGTCCAAAACCAGCCATAGAAAATAAAACCGATGGTCAGCAGATAGAGGGGGTAGAAGACTTGTTGGCGGCTGAAGGCTACGCCTGAATTTAGGGGCAATAACAGCGCGGTGGCGACAAAAAAAACCGCAATCAGCAGAAAAAGGTCATAAATGACCGCTGCCAATCGGCGCAAAAAACCAGGGGCAGGCAGTAAACCCAAGCCTGGTCGTGGTTTTTGTTGGGTTGTGTCCAGTGCCAATTAATCTTTGAACAAGGCTAGTTTTTGGCCGAAATACATGCACATGGCCATTAATGCGCCGAGCATCGCCAATGAAAACAAAAACGGCGGCCTGTGGAACAGAAGGATGAAAAAGTCTGTTACAAAAATACTGGTTAGGACAGGGTGGTCGATGAATCCGCTAATAATCTTCTTAAACATATCAATTCCGTCAAGCACATTAAAAAAGGGTGCGAGTGTGTAAAAAAATGGTTACCTGATCTTTTATCTGGTTACAATGCACGCCAGGTTTGTAAAAATTGGCGGGCTTGCGAAAAATCAGAACAACGATTCTACTATAATCAAAAGGGGAATGTAAAAGAAAACAAACTTGCCATGGTGGGATAGAATTCATTGAAATGATATGATTAATACAATTAAAAAAATAAACAATATTGGTGTGACGCTCATTCTAAATCTTTTCAAAAAAATAATTCAGTCGGCCAGGGCGCAAATCACCCCGCCAACGGTTGAAAAAGTCAGGATTTATACACGTTCCGAGCATACTATTTCGCGTGCCCAAATCAGTGACAATGCCTTAAAAGTCTTGTACCGCTTGCAAAAAGAAGGCTTTGACGCGTATCTGGTGGGCGGCTGTGTGCGGGATCTGTTGCTGGGGCGGGAGCCTAAGGATTTTGATGTCGTGACCAACGCCGACCCTGAGCAGGTGCGCAAGGTGTTCCGCAATTGCCGGATTATTGGCCGGCGCTTCCGTCTGGCGCACGTCCATTTTGGCCGTGAGGTGATCGAGGTGGCGACGTTCCGGGGTGATGGCGAAGCGCAAAATGATGCGCAGGTGCTCAACCACGAAGGGCGGGTGTTGCGTGACAATGTCTATGGCACGATTGAGGAAGATGTCTGGCGGCGTGATTTTACCGTCAATGCCCTGTATTACAATATCAAGGATTTTTCCGTCGTCGATTATGTGCAGGGTATGGAAGACCATCGCAATGCCATCCTCAGGCTCATAGGCGACCCTGGCACACGGTTTCGTGAAGATCCGGTGCGGATGTTAAGGGCAGTGCGTTTTGCCGCCAAATTGGGCTTTAAGCTGCATCCTGACTGTGAACAGGCGTTGCACGGGGCTGCCCCGTTGCTGTCCAGCATCCCGTCGGCACGGCTTTATGACGAAGTCCTCAAGCTGTTTTTGTATGGCTATGCCTTGCAAACGTTTGAAATGCTCAGGCATTACGGTTTGTTTCAAGTGCTTTTTCCAGATACCGAGCGCAGCTTGGCAAGCGAGGAACATGAGTTTCCGCGCATGTTGTTGGTTAAGGCGCTGCAAAACTCTGATAATCGGATTGCTGATGGCAAATCGGTGACGGCCTACTTTTTGTTTGCAGCGTTATTGTGGGAACCCGTGCGGGTGTTGGCGGCGCAAAAAATGGCCGAAGGGCAAGTGGATTTTATGGCTTATCAGGATGCCGCCAATGAAGTGATCGCTAGGCAGCTAAGGTTCACGGCGCTGCCCCGCCATATCGGGCTGGCTATCCGTGAGGTTTGGAGCTTGCAGCCCAAATTCAATACCCGTGTCGGCTCCAAGCCTAGCCGCTTGATCTTGCATCCAAGGTTTCGGGCGGGGTATGATTTCCTGTTGCTCCGTGCCGAAACCGGCGGGGCCGATGCCGAATTGGCGCAATGGTGGCAGGTTTATCAATACGCAGGTGAAAACGAGCAACGGAAAATGACCCAGCCTTCGCGCAAAAGCGCCACGGGTAAGCCACGCAAAAGAAATTACCGCAAAAAAAACCCGGCCGCCGCTGAAGTGCAAAGCTGAGGGGCTTCATGCCCGCATGGGTGCGAAGCAAGCCATTGTAAGAGCCTATTTATTGAACCATGACCCCATCCCTTTCTGAAACCACAGCTGACGCCACCCTTGTGTATTTGGGTTTGGGCAGTAACCTTGCCGACCCTGTCGGGCAGATCAAATCCGCCCGCCACGCTATCGCCCAGATTCCGGGGGTTGAGGAGTTAGCTTGCTCCAGCCTGTACCGGAGTTTGCCGATGGGGCCACAAGACCAGCCCGATTATATTAACGCGGTGATGGCGATCAGCACCCGGCTATCGCCATCGGCGTTGTTGCACTATTTGCAAGCCATTGAAAAAGCCCATGGCCGTGAACGCAAAGGCCAACGCTGGGGGGCGCGGACATTGGATGTGGACATCCTGTTGTATGGCGGCCAATCCATTGATTCGCCGGATTTGATAGTGCCGCACCCAGGTATCGCCGAACGCTCGTTTGTGCTGTTGCCCTTGTCCGAAATCGCCCCGCAGTTGGTGATTCCGGGTAAGGGTACGGTCATTGATTTGCTGGTAAACTGTCCTTTGCTTGGACTCCAACGGTTGGACTGATATGACTTCTATAGTAAAGCCGCTGTCAATCACTGATCTGGCGGCGATGAAACGGCGCGGTGAAAAAATCACTTGCCTGACCGCTTACGATGCCAGTTTTGCCGCGTTAATTGACCGCGTGGGCGTTGATATTATGCTGGTTGGGGACACCTTAGGGGTGACTATGCAAGGGCATAGCACCACCTTGCCCGTGACCCTGGGCGATATGGCCTATCATGCCCGTTGTGTCACCCACGTCCGGCAACGGGCGTTTGTCGTTGCCGATTTGCCGTTTATGACCTATCCCGACGCGATGGTGGCGGCCCATAATGCCGCGCAGCTGATGCAGGCGGGCGGGGTGCAAATGGTTAAATTGGAAGGGGCGCGGGCGGATATTGTCAGTTTTTTGGTCGGGCAAGGCATCCCCGTGTGCGGGCATTTGGGCTTGTTGCCGCAATACATCAACCAACTGGGCCGTTACACGGTACAAGGCAAGGATGCCGCCGCCGCCGAGAAAATCAGCACCGATGCCTTAAAGCTGCAAGAGGCAGGGGCGACGTTGCTAGTGCTGGAGTGTGTGCCGGCGGCGTTGGCGAAAGCTATCAGCGCCCAATTGCACATCCCGACCATTGGCATTGGCGCCGGGGTCGATTGTGACGGGCAAGTGTTGGTGCTGCAAGACATGCTGAATATCAGCGCCGGCAAGCGGCCACGTTTTGTTAAGGATTTTATGCAAGAGGCGGGCAGCATTGAAGGGGCGGTGCAAGCCTATCATCTGGCTGTCAAACAAGGCCTTTTTC
>JAQTNZ010000324.1 GCA_028713595.1 Methylovulum sp.
AGTCAGGTTAAAATAAATCACGCGGACACCGCCGCGCTTGCCTTTGCCCTCCACCGACCAGCGGACTTTACGCGCACCGTCCGCGCCGGGGATGACATCGCCTGCCGTGGGATGCTCGGCAATCCAGGCGATAAACGCCATGCGCTCATCTTCAGACCCGGTTTTTTCGGCCTGTTTTTGGAAAGTTGGGGTTTCGATCACGGTTCGCATAAAATTTATTATGCGGGATTCCCGTATAATGTCAAGCAAGCCCATTAGGAAATTGAGCTGTGATGATAAGTTTTGCCGGAACTGCGGCCATTTTTGACGGCCTTAGACTTTTTTTAAAGAAAAATAGAAATATTGCAAAAATAACCTTAAAAAAAATAATAAAAAACAATTGCTTTCATTTTTTGTAAAATAATCACATTTTTTTAGGTAATAATTAATGTTTTTATTGTGGTTTACATGTTAGTGTTGTAATTCGTTTTTATTAAATTTTGGGCGCTTCAAGTCACTTTTCTTAATCTTCAAGAATAAGGTGGTAATTCTGCATTAATCAGAATTGGTACAATATTTACTACGGCAAAGTTTTTGCCCCATTTCTAAAAAACATTAACAATATTGGTGGTTTATGACAACTCCTATCATGAGTAGCTGCTTGGATGAATTCCCTATCAGAACATCACAAGATTATAGTAATCTTGATCAAAATAAGCGGTTTGAATTTCAGCGTCGACTTCCTATTATTGCCAAAAATGAAAAAAAGCGGGTTTTGCCTGAACTTGAAGAATATATCGGGCTAAAAATGCACTTTCATGTTACGCGTGATCCAGAGCTTGGATGGATAAACCTTCCAAATGAAACGTTTGCTAAAAAGTTATCGTTTTTTGCCGGAAAGATTATTATTACGTTTCCATTTCATGAAGTTTCTTATCGGGAACATGATGATGTACAGGCTCTTTTAAAAGTGGTTTGTATTCCTCGTGTTTTTATAGATAACGATATTGTTAATATCTTTCCCTCAGCTGAGGATGGCTTTTCTATAAACATAGAACGCTTTAATAAAGATTATGGATTGATTTCCGCAAATTTTAATCTTCGGCAGTTAGAAAGGCAGTTTGAAGAAAATGTTATCAATATACAAAATATTTATCTTCCTGTTTTTCAAGATATTGAACCAATGCAAATTATAGACATTAGAAAGAAAGAAGCGGTGCTTTACTTAGGGTTAGAAAATAGGCTTGCCCGTTTATTTAATTGGTTTGACCATCAATTCACTGAAGTTCAACTACTTGATGAAATGGTTCAAATAGATAATCATGTTCGTCATCTAGCAGCAGCCTTCGAAGCGATAGATAACGCGTGCAAAACTAAGGATAAAGATATGATACTTAGTTTTGTCAAAGTTGGCTTGGTGCTGCTTTTACCTGGAAGTAAGGAACTTGCTGCTACATTCGGAAAAAAATTTGCTAATAGGACAACTCAGATGGCCTCACAAGTCAAAGCCACATTAGACGAAAACGCCATTGAATATTATCTTTTTTGGCGCATTCACCATCTAAATAAATGATGGCATCAGGGTTATGACAGCACTTTCGCCAAAATAACAATGTCCAGAACAAGGCTGCTGTCAATTTGCCGATTAATCGCCAAAAAACTCGGCATTAACATCCGGCAAAACCCAGAACCCCAGCAACAAGAGCCGCCCTTAAGCATCCGTGAAAAACGCCAGCAATTGGTCAAGGACATTGCGGACAGGAATAAAGGGCTTATCCCTGCGTCCACACCCTTGCTGTTAACGTCCCGCTCGGACTTAACCGCTCCGCCCAATAATCCCAGCCTTAAACGCTACAAAATAACCTACCGTTCTTACGAAGGCGAAGTGACCGAGCGTATTATCAGGCCAGTCCATTTTTTCACCTTCCAAAATGCCCGTTATCTTTACGCTTACTGCGAACTCCGCCAAGGCTTTAGGGATTTTAAACTGGATAGGCTATTGGGTAACACGCTCATTGATCTCGACACAGGCAAAACCATCACCAGCCATGCCTTACCGTTGCCAACGTCTTCGCGTCCGGCTCCACCCGCCGTTCCCGCACCTAACTGCAAACGCTATAAAATAAACTACCGCCCCTTGGGTGGCGAACCCGCCGAGCGGGTTGTCAGGCCTGTTAATATTTTTAAAGGCGACCATTATTTCCAGATGTTCGCCTATTGCGAACTGCGCCAAGATTATCGGCAATTTAACCTGATCCGGTTAATCGGGGCGGTGATTGACATGGAGACGGGCAGAATGGTTGATATAAACGCCCTGCCGTTTATCGCCTTGCATAAAGGCCCTAGAGGCGGGGTTTATTTTTTCGACAAGAAAGGCAAAAAACGCCGCTTTAACGATGCCGCGTTGGATAGGTTTAAGCCGTATTAATAGTTGATGGTTCTTTTTGCCAGCGTTCCGATGCTCCGGCATACCCGCATAAATAGGAACGGGAAAGCATAAATTTATGCAAGATATTGATTTTGTCGTGATTGATAACTTTATCAGTGACGCAGCCGCCTTTGGTGGCAAACGAACGGGACGCAGCGCGTCCCAACCGCATTCCCACACAGCGTGTGGGAACGAGAAAACGCAACGCGGTAAGTCGCAATCCGTAGGGCCATTGCCCTACGCGGGCTGCTCAATGTCTGCCGTGCCACACTTTACAACAGCCTTAAAAATTATCCATGAATAATCAGACCAAAACACTTCGTGAATCCATCAAATCATCTACTGATTTGGCAAAAATTTGGTTCGAAAGTAAAACAACAGCTAAAGACCGAGAAACATTTGAGGCAAAAGGTAAACTTGGAGATACAAACGAAGGTTCGGTTTATGTTTATTATGAACAAAATGGTTCAGCACTATATGTCGGTCAGACTAGCAATGGAATCAAGACTAGACTCCATCATCAAACATCAGCCCATAAGACGAAATTATGGTGGACAAACTGGACAACTATGCGCTTTGTGCAGTTGCCAGACGAAACAGATCGCCTAGTTCTTGAATTAATGCTTATTTTGGCTTATTCACCGAGATATAATATAAAACCAAAGGCGAAGAATCTCGATACACTTTTTTCCGAGTAGCTTCACAATTTCCTTCATTAACTATTGATAAAACCTGTTATCAAGGGCAAACCAACCACTTGTCCAACAGATAATAACGGCATACCGTGTGAGTCTATTTGCCGATAAGGCAATATTGTTTTGACAGCAGCACCCCATTTAGCTTAATCTGTTTTTGTCCGCTCCTCATTGAACGGATACGGTTCGACCAAAGCCGGAAACATTAGCCTCAAAGGCGCTATTACACATGCGCTTTTTTTATGTGCGCGGAAAACTGTTATGGTGATCCGTGCGGGTTGCTCTTCGGAGCAAGCAGGTTCCTATTGTCCTGTCTTTGGTCGGCTCGCACGGGTCGCCACCCATTTCTCGACCAAAGAAATGGCTGGCGATTATAACCATAATCACAGTAGGAAAAATCCATGAACACCACCCCAGTTGCGCCTATTGCGCAAGAATCCCTTATCCCTGTCTTTTCTGGCGAAATAGACGGAATTTCCGCACAGCTTGTCGATGCGCGGTTGCTACATGAATTTTTAGAAGTAGCCACAGATTTTTCCACATGGCTAAAAAAGCGGGTCAAAGATTACGGTTTTGTCGAAAAGCAAGACTATTTGCAAGTCATTGATTATAAACTTCCCCAAAAAAGGGGAGGTTTAAAAACAACAACTTGCGTTGGCAACAAAATCGACTACCACCTCACCCTAAACATGGCAAAGGAACTGTCAATGGTCGAGCGCAACGAAAAAGGCAGGGAAGCCCGCCGTTACTTTATCGACTGCGAGGCCAAGCTATGGCAACAACAGCTTGCCCAACCAACGCCCCCCGACCTTGGCGGCTTGGCCGCGCTGATCCGTGATGAAATCGCCAGGGCGCTGCCCAAGGCCGACCCCCTGTTGCCGCCGGATCAGGCCGCCGCCATCAACCACAGCTTGCAACGCCTCAGCCGCCTGTTCCACCCGCTCAGCGCCCCGTTTGCCGATGTGTTAAGCCTGACCCGCGCCCTGCATGGTCTGGACACCACCTTCGGGATGCCGCACCCCGATTACCAAACCCTGTTAACCTGCGCCGAACCTGACCCCACTGTCTATGGCGGCCAGCCCGTGCCGCCCGACCCCAGCCCGACCGGCTATGCACGGGTGCTGGTTTATT
>JAQTNZ010000325.1 GCA_028713595.1 Methylovulum sp.
CGCCGCCCTTGCCCGTTCATACGGCGGCAAACAGCGGGGCGGAAGAATCCGACACGGCAGGACCGGGAGTAATCCCGACAAGCCAAGAAAAGCCAGTAAGCGAGAAGTGAAGGTTTACAAAGCGTTTGCTACGCTCACAGTTTATTTTTATATACTTTTGATTTAATTGATTTTATTTTAAGAAAGGCGGGGCTTCATCGCCGCCCCGCTCCCCGCTAGGATATGTTAAGCCGAACTGATGCGGGGATATTCGCCGACATTAAGCGGAAAAATATCAACGCTAAGCCGTCAAATTTGCTTATAGCGTCCATAAAAACGATTTTGGCTAGTTCTCTATGCCTATTTTAAAAAAATGCCCTTAAAACGAGTTTAAAACGGTTTTTCAATTATCAGCTTTTTTAGTTACCGCTTTTTATTTTTTCATCAGTTCGGTTTATATATTCTCGGAGGTTTGGGGGCAGATAGCCCTCAAGAATAAAAACTCGAAAATTTAGCGAGCAAAGCGAACGCATTTTTAATAAATTTGGGTTGCTGTGCAAAAGTTATCCACAGGGTCCCACGCGACTTAATTTAGATTTTAAGATTAAATAATTATTAAAAGAGTATTAGCACAAATTTAGACACCTTAAATAATCGTTTTAAATCAAATAACTATACGCATTTTTAAAAGCCCTTCGGTGTGTCGAACCCCGTGGCTCGGTGTGTCGAACCCCGTGGCTTGGTGTGTCGAACCCCGTGCAACTGGGTAGCTCGGTGTGTCGAACCCCGTGGATAAAATGTCTTCGGTGTGTCGAACCCCGTGGCTCGGTGTGTCGAACCCCGTGGGCTTTTTGTGCCTTATTTTTGCATTTTTACGTTGCGTTTTATGCTTACGAGATCGCTATCTTTGTCAATGTATCCAACTATAAAAAATTCTAGGCTTATCAATAAATCAAGGGCGATTTTCAAAGAACGGCGGAACGACTTTAGTTCTGCTGTACTACCACTTAAGCGATATAATTCTTTTACTGAATAGTGGTATGGGTTGGCATGGCTTGAATAGAATGAATGTAGCCACCTTGCTAAGTCCTTGCGTTTAAGAGCTTTTCTCTGTTGCCATTCAATCAGGCTAAAGCTGGTTACATCGTAAAGCGGTCTTAAGTCGGGATTAAGATTATAAACCCAATGTTTTTTTGTTTCGTCTTGTATGGCTTTGTCTATTATGTGTCCGTAGTAAGTTATTTTTGTTCTTGTATTTTTCAATGCAATCAATGGACTAAGTAATCTTTCCATTTTCGTTTTAAGCTCTTCGTGGTCTTTTCCTCCCTTTCCTAACCCTAAACCCGAAAGTATTGTATTGGCTGGTACGGTTATTTTTTCACCAAAAGGCTTATTTTTAGCTATATGGACAAGCTGCATAAGTAAATCATGGTCATCTTGGTTAAGCTGTTCACCAGTAAATATTATTTCTATGCCGTCAATAGTTGCCAAAAGTTCTTTTTTTAATTGCTTTCTATTTCCGCCTTGAATAGCGGCAAATAAAGCTGAACGTGCCATGTCATTCGATATTATGCGGGTTGTATCGGGATAGGGAAAAAGCGGCAATTGTATAAGTTCACCCAATCTAATTTCATGCTTCTTGTTATTTTCTTTTTCTGCTTTCACTTGTTTAACTGCCGTGATTTTATAAATTCTTTCCAAAGTTCCTTTTGTGTCTTTGTTGATTGCGTCTTGGTGCTGTTCGATGGTTTTTTTATAAATTCTTTCGGCTTCGGCAAAGTCGCTAGGGGTAAAATCTTTGGTTTCCTCTATCGCCTCAAAAATGTTATTCATTTTACATTGCCTTTCTTGTAGCTTTTGCTATTGTGAAAGAGCAGTTAAAGCGGGGACGCTCCAAACTGCCCGAAGTGATGTAAAAAGCCGTTGCTCTTAGTGGGGTAAACGGCTTTTTAATGTCTAAATTCTAGGCTATCAAGTCTAATTTTCCGTATCTTTTGTTTTGGGAAAAACTAATTTTGCATTTTCCCAAAATTTTTCGTCGGTTGATGTATCAAGTTCGTCAAACTCACTCTTAGTTTGCTTATTCATTAAACCAGCTTCATATAAGCCCTCTACCATTTCGTAGATAGATGCGGCTATTCCGCTACGATGTTTTTTCTTAATCACAAGTTACCTCAAAAATTTTATTGCTTGGCTTGGGGGATCGAATATTACGTTTTAATTTTGCCTCTATTAAACAGCCTGTCATAAAGGCTACTTTTTTTCGGCGGTTCTTCTGCTGCCGTGGCTTTTTGTTCTGGTTGATAGGTTAGTAAAGCGGTAAGTTTTTCTTGCGATGCGTTTAATCTTTCTAGGGTTTCTCTTCGTTCCTTGTCGGCTTGGTCAAGCCGATTGCGTAAATCTGCAACTGTTCCTTGTAGCTGTTCTCGTTCCCGCTCCCTCTCTTTCTCTAATAATTCAATTTTTTCTAACAAAGCCGCTGTTACGGCGTTCTTTTCATCTGTTGCGTGGAGCGTCAAAGCCGTTTTATGACTTGGTTCATCTGGTACAGGCTGAAAAACTCGGTGCAATTCAGACGGTTCTATTGAATAATTGCCGTTAACGTCTTTATTGGCTGATATTTTGCCGCTTTTAATTGCTCTAAGGACTGTTGAACGACTTACGCCAGTTGCTTTTGCTGCTGTTCCTAATGTGTGTTTCATAGCCTTTTTCGCTTGTTGCGTGGAGTGTCAAAGCCGCTTTATTCAGGTGTTGCGGAACAGTACAAGAGAAACATGGCTATTTCAAGAGAAAATAAAACCGTTTTTTGTGTTGGCGGTTCGGATCGGCGGAAATTTAAGGACGGGGCGGCTCTTGGAACAGCCAACACAAAAAACGGTTAGCTGTCGGCAGACTTAAAACGGGGAAGTTAGAAACGCCGCCTTGTGCCAGAAATTCATGGCAAATATTTGTTTCTGGACAGTTTATTAAATTATGCTCTATTTGGCATATATGATAAATAACGAATATGAAAAGCCGCTATTTTGGATTGGAAGCAGTCTAAATGACTTAAAGGATTGCCGAAACACAGGATAAAAATCATGAGTGAAACACACAACGAAGAAATACAAGTCCTCGCCAGCAGTGGCAATATTTTTGCCGACCTTGGTCGCCACGATGCAGAAGAAGCCTTTGCCCGTGTTCAATTAGCCCAACAAATTGCGGAAATTATAGAGCGTAAAGGATTGAGCCAAAAAGAAGCTGCCGAACTTATTGGGGTTATTTAACCAAAAGAACGGTTTGTCCTGAGCGCACCCTGAAGCCCTTGGTATCAGTGGCTTACAGCCGAAATATCGGTTTCAATGCCGGCGATAAACTGTTTGATAACCTATTGAATAGTAGGCATATCTTCCCTGTTGTAAAATTCATACTTACCAATGAAATTGATATGCTGCCAGGCAACCGGTGAAAACCGGAGTATCTGTTTTGCCATTTCAGGGTTATCGCATAAAGCGCGTCGATTTCCTCTTGGGTCAAAATGGTCAGCCGTGCCATGCGTTATTTTATTGGTCGTGCGGATTGTGATGGCGGCTAAAGCGGGCTTTTTGGCCGGCCGGGCTACCATTAGGGCAAGGCCCATTGATAGGTGAAATAAGGCCCCAAAAGCCTATCAATGGCATCTGTTTTAATTTATGATCGGCACTCTATCACAACATCTATGGCTCTTGTGAGCGGAAAATGATCATCGGATACGCCAGAACCTCCACTGCGGAACAAATGGCCGGACTCGAGTCCCAGCTTAAGGAGCTTGAGGCCGCCCATTGCGAAAAAATTTATAGGGAACAGGTGTCATCGGTTGCCGTCCGCGTGCAGCTTGAATCGGCGTTGGAATTTGCACGGGAGGGGGACGTGTTGGTCGTGACCAAACTCGACCGCCTTGCCAGGTCAGTGGGCGACCTTATGGCGACCGTCAAAACGCTTGAGGAAAAAGGGGTTGGCTTGCATATCCTAAATCTTGGGATGGACACACAGACCCCAACCGGAAAGCTCATGCTGTCTGTCCTGGGCGGTGTCGCCCAATTTGAGCGCGAAATGATGCTGGAACGGCAGAAAGAAGGTGTCGCCAAAGCCAAAACGGCCGGTAAGTACAAAGGCCGCAAGCCAGTGCCGGATGACCTGCGTGAAAAAGTCGTTTCCCTCGCTGCGGAAGGCAAGGTAAAAAACCACATCGCCCGCCAGTTGAACATCGGTGAGGCTACCGTCTACAGAATCC
>JAQTNZ010000326.1 GCA_028713595.1 Methylovulum sp.
CGGGCATTGAATGCGCCAGCAAAGTGCGCTCTTATAACGGACTCATGGTGCATGTCTTTGGCAAACTTGCGGCGGCCCTGTTCTTTTGGAACTGTTTGCGGGTTTAGCTCTTAATTCACATTAAAGGCTTGTTTGGAAAAAGAGGAACTATTGATGTTGTCCCGCATTGTTATTGTGGAACATGACCGCCCAGAATTGGAAGAACTCAATCGGTTTAGTTTTGCAACTTCATCAAACCCCATTGAAGCCAGAGAAGCCAGAAATGAAAATTTATTGGGACAAGATATAAAACAGGCGTTTTTTATTCCGTTAAAGCAAGCGGCTTAGTGAGTGGCCCGTAAGGGGCGAAGCGGATTATGGGTTGTTTCGGCTTTGATAGGCCGTATCATATCGCACTGCACTAAGCGTTTTTCAAACCACACCGCTCTCGTGAATGCGCAGATATTGTTCTTTGCCTCGCGCGCGACGGAGCTTCAACTCGAAGGTTTTAGCGATCTCGTCATTCCAAGTTTCGTTGCGATACCAATCGTGCCGTGACATGTGATGCCCAACGTTACGGTAAGGGGCGTGCCGCTCTGAGAGCTTGAACGAAGCCGCCGAACCTTGATTAAAAACAAAACATAAAACCGCCAACGGGCGGCACGTCCCTTTGACCGACTTGTTAGGTCCTGATTCTACGAAACCCTGAGTAGGGAAAGGGTAAAATAATACCCTTTCCCGACAGCACCTCGCCCCCAAATGTAGGGTCCAGGGAGTTGCTCATTTTCACGGCCTGCGTAATGGGTCAGGCTGTGGCTGTGCATTTGAACGCCGTTCCATTGTTTGTGGATCGCACAGTTCGAAGTTCGCGTTTCTCCATTGCACTGTATCAAAATTTCGGAGGTTGTCTATATGAACGCCAAGAAACATTTTTCGTCCTTCGTAAATAACCCCATATGTGATGGCAGTGGATTGTGGCTTTCTAATAATTCCCACTAGCTGTGGTGCGCCTCCAACAAAGGGATCAGTAATATTTGCTAACGAATCACAGAAGCAATGAAATACTGCGCGACTTGTTCCACTGTTAACACCCTGTTCATATCGTGCATAGTTTTCGTTGAACTCTTTTGCTCCAGTGCCAAGTGCAAATAATACTTTTGATCTACTTGGTAGTAAGCATTCCTCGCCACGCCAACCGCGAGTTTTAGACCATGAAATGGTATGACAGAAAAATTTGCTGTTATCGACTGGATCACGCGAGGCATGAATGATGCCTAGAGAGTTATCAGCTAAACCGGAATGAAGCTTGGGATATTCTCGGAATAAGTCATTCAGTTTATCGACTATGGACTGAAATTTTTGCTTACATGATGAGGTTGGTGAAAAAAGCAAACCAGCATCTGCCAATTCAACAATTTGATTAAGTGCAATTGAGGGGAATAGCACATCACCACAGTACCCGATTACATCAGGCCAGTTTCTGAATGCAAATACTTTTCTACCGTAATTAAACGTTGCTGCGGTGCCCCAGGAAATACGGCTGTCACTTGCCAAATACAGAGATGCTGGGCCATGAGTGTCAACGGCGGTCCAAGCGACGAGAAGTGTCATAGCAGTTTCCAAGACCTAACGTTAAGTATACCCCTAAAAAGGGGGCTTGAAATGCACCTGTAAAGGTGTATATCATTATTGTATACTGATATTTTTCAAAAAAATACCTCATCATTTTTCTGTTAGCAAACGATTTGTGCAAACCATTTATACACCACCTAACCCGCCACCCAAGTTGGCTTGTAACGGCGATAATTTCCCGTTGCCCGTTCTCTGTACTGCCCAAAATTTTTCACAAATTTGCGTGGTTCCAAACCGCCGTATTTTTTATGCCCTTTACGCTCTGTGAGTGCGTGGGTACGTTATCGCAGCATACGAGCCTGTATAGCTAAAGCGCAATAAAATGATGTCGTTCGTGGTGAGCTTGTCGAACCACCATAGCCCTTCGACAAGCTCAGGGCGAACGGCTTTACAATCAATTTATACTGCGTTAGCTATATCTACTTGCTGTTTCGGCATGGGGTTTCAAAATGGGGTATTGTGCGGCTTCGATTCCCGTAATCTTTATGCCCATTGGGTGCGCTTCGCCCCTGACGGGCTACCTCGTTAACCGCTTGTTTTATACTGGGCGCTATGTTACAAAAAAACAATCATTTCGCGTGTGCGCTTGAGTTCGCTCTCGTTCCCACGTGCCACGTCACTGCCATTAAGTTAAGCAGGCGTAAGTCGGGCAAGCGGTTCTGCCCGACACTCCACACGTTGAAACAATAAGTGCCGCCCTCCATAAATCCTAAGCTTTCCTTATATTAAGAGGAGTGTCGGGCAGAACCGCTTGCCCGACCTTATATCTTGATGGCAGTGACACGCTGTGTACCCTCAGGGGCATGAATGGGAACGGGAATGTCTATTTTATATTGTTGAAATTAAAGGCATAAATCCTTAACTTAATGGCAGTGTGGCGTTGCTTGGGAGCGCGGCCATCTTGGCCGCAAGGGCGGGCTGGAAGCCCGCGCCCCCAAGCTTGGCTGCTTAGGAGTCGGCCTATTCTTTTATGCCCGTCCCTTAACGGTAAACCTTCCAAAACTGGGCCACGCCATCGACGGTTTTCCAGACCGGGCTTTGGAACACCGCGTCATCAAACACTTTGGGCCATTGCGGCGGCTGCGGCTCGACCTTTTGGCGGATGATGTGCAGGTCTTTGAAGCCATAGACGGAATCGTCCTCGAAAGTCGTCTGTTCCACCCGCTCAAAGTCATGGGTATAAGCGTCCTCGCCCAAAAAGTGATACACCGCCGCCAAGGTTTCGGCGGGGCGGGCGGTCAGGGCGCTATAGTCTATGAAGTGCATCCGGTCTTTCCAGCCACGGGTCACGGCATCGCGGATGGCGTTGTAGGCACGCCCCACGGGCTGGGCATCATCGGTGAAGACTTGCACCCGCCCCAGCGCGGTCTTAAACTTGAGCGCCATCGCCGCCTCTTGCGGCAACTGCCCCATCGCCGAGGTGCTGCGGTACAGCCGTTCGAAGGAGGCCAGCACATCGCGCAGATCACGCACCGTCACCAGCACTTTCACGTTCTCCCGCCCACCCACCAAGGCCGCCGCCATTTCCAGAAATTCCGACCAGTAGCGGTTTTTGTCAAAACAGATGGGGCGGTCGGTATGGGCGAAATAGGCCTGCAACATGGCACGCAGCACATTGGCCTTGACCTGTTCGCATTCGCGCCTGTCCATCGCGCGGAAGGCATCATTGGTGTCCCAGCCATTACGCACCTGCACCAGCATGTCAACAATGCCCGACGTGGGCGTGACGTGGAAGCGCGGATTTTGGGCCAGGATATTGGTGATTAGCGTGGAACCGCTACGCGGGAGACCGGCGATGAAATAAATGGTTTTGTTGTCTGAAGACATGGTCTGTAAGGGTGTGGGGTTTAGGGGAAAGGCAAATTATACGCTTTGTAGGGGGTATGGGGCACTGCCATTAAATTAAGGATTTGTGCCTTTAATTTCAATAAGATAGGATTATCCGTTCGCCCTGAGCTGGTCGAAGGGTGGACGGTTAATCCGGTCATGGTTCGACAGGCTCACCACGAACGGATTAACTTGCTACGACCTTAACTCAATAGCGTTTTCTATGTTATTGAATAAAAATAGTATTCCTTAACTTAATGGCAGTGGGGGGGTGGGGGCGGCCTTGGGCCGCGATAAGCCATACAATGGGCGTAAAATCGCGGCTGAAAGCCGCCGCCCCCTATCCCACCAATTGGGCCTGTTGAAATAGAAAAGGGCGGTGCGCCATAAGCCGCACCGCCCCAATAGGGGGCCTAAAGCGTTAGGCCGCCAGCAGGCGGCGGCGGAAGCGTGCCAGCAAGCCGCCAGCAACGGCCAGCAAGGCCAAGCTGCCCGGTTCCGGCACGGCACCACTGGCATCACTGAGGTTCAGTTGCAGCTCATGCGCCCCGCCACCCAGCGCAATATCGGCGATGGTGTAGGCCAGCCCCGCATCAAGGCCGGTGATGAGGTAATGAAGGTTGCTGAGGTTCAGGAAGGCGTAGTCGGACAACAAAACGATAAAGGACTGGCCCGCCGCCTGGCTGAAAGCGCTCAAATTGAACGCTTCAAGGCTGCCCGCGCCAAAGCTGACATGACCATGCACAGCCACCACATCATAAGCGCCTGCCGCCGTGCCGGCTATTTGCGTC
>JAQTNZ010000327.1:0-1219 GCA_028713595.1 Methylovulum sp.
TGGCCTGGCGTTTTGCCAGCCACAACTCAATGCCAAAAGAAATGCTCAAGGCAATTATAAAAAACAGCGTAAAGGTATTCATCACTCTTCCTTTTTGGTTGGCAACGCCCTCGTTTTGGAGGGTAAGTAGAATTTGACGGCACTGTATGAGCAGTGCTATCGTTTAAAAAATAAGCCCTTCACGAAAGCGACGTGAGGGTGCGGATTGTAATGCCCAATGCTACACTAAGCGCAAGATTAAACACAACGGAATCGACATGGCGCAAGATCCCCAAAACCTTATCTGGATAGACTTGGAAATGACCGGGCTTAATCCTGATATAGACCTTATTATTGAAATGGCAACTATCGTCACCGACAAAGAGCTGAATATTTTGGCACAGGGGCCGGTTATCGCCGTGCACCAGCCCGATCAGGCTTTAGCGGCGATGGATGACTGGAATCAAGAGCATCATGGGGCATCGGGCCTGATAGCCAGGGTTAAGGCCTCGACCATTGAGGCCGCCGAAGCGGAGGCCATGACCTTGGCGTTTTTGCAACAATGGCTACCGGAGCGGACATCACCGATGTGCGGCAACACCATCGGCCAAGACCGCCGCTTTTTATACCGTTATATGCCTAAGCTGGAGGCGTTTTTCCATTATCGCAGCATTGACGTGTCCACCTTGAAAGAGCTGGCGGCGCGTTGGGCGCCCGAACTTAAGGACGGCTTCCAAAAACAGACCAAGCATCAGGCCTTGGACGACATCATCGAGTCGATTGAAGAATTGCGCTATTACCGGACGCATTTCCTTAGGTTCTAGCGATGGGGCAGTTGTTCGCGGTCGCGCTGGGCGGCGCTTGCGGGGCGGTGCTACGGTTTATGGTGTCCACCGGGGTGTATCACTGGCTGGGGCGCGGCTTCCCTTACGGCACGTTGGCGGTCAACGTTATCGGCTCCTTGTTGCTGGGGTTGCTGACCGAAGCCCTGGTGCTGAACCGTATCGCCTTCGCACTGGATTATCGGGCGGCGATCTTGGTCGGTTTTATCGGCGCGTTCACCACCTTTTCGACCTTTTCCTTGGAAACCGTTTACCTGCTCCAGCAAGGCCACCTCAGTAAGGCGTTGCTGAATGTGGCGGTCAGTGTCGCCGTCTGCCTGTTGGCGATTTGGTTAGGCCTGTTGTGCGGCAAGGCCTTGGCGGGCAAAACCCTGGTCGGGGCGGCTGGATTGTTCCCT
>JAQTNZ010000327.1:1229-4228 GCA_028713595.1 Methylovulum sp.
GGCGTTGTTGATTAGTGTCGTCACCAGCCTATTGTTGCCGAAAGTGCCGATGGCTATCGAACGGCAATTGGCCTTAGTCATTATCATGGGCTTTGCCTATCTGGGCTTGTCCGGCCTATATGTGTTGCTGTACCTCTTGGAGCACGGCTATTCATACCCTGCACAGGCCCACGCCATGTTGTTGGGCTTTGCCAGCAACACCGTTGCCTGTGCATTGGTCATGTGGCTGGGGTGGTGGGCGGTCAGGCGGCTGGGTGGTGTTTAAATTGTTGGGGCGCGGGCATCGGGCCCGCGCTCCCTCCCGCTAAAAACTGAAAACTACTCTCGTTCCCATTTATGCCCCGTGGGTACACGCTGTGTCACTGCCATTAAGTTAAGAATTTTTATATTTATTATCAACTAGATAATGTTGTCGTAGGTCGGGTTAGCGATAGCGTAACCCGACAGAATCCGACCTACGCCGTATCTTATCCGTACAATATATTGATTATTAATATAAATCCATTAACTTAATGGCAGTGATCCATCGCTTACATTATTTTTATATCAATTAACTAAAGGTAATTATGCTAGACCCCCGTTTATTTAGGAATGAACTTGATTTTGTCACGCAGCAATTGCAGCGTCGCCATTTTGCTTTTGATGCCAGCGCTTACACCACCTTGGAAACTCGGCGCAAAGACATTCAGGTGAGAACCCAAGAATTGCAAAACGAGCGCAATAGCCGCTCGAAAGCGATTGGGCAAGCTAAGGCGAAGGGCGAGAGTGTCGAGGCGTTAATGGCGCACGTCCAGCAAATAGGTGAAGAGCTAAAAGCGGCGGAAGTGGCGTTAACTGACATTCAAACGGCAATGACGGCGTTGATGGAAGGTATCCCTAATCTTCTTGACGCATCCGTACCCGATGGCAAGGATGAAACGGCTAATCTTGAAATCAGCCGCTGGGGCGAGCAGCCGCAGTTTGATTTTACGCCTAAAGACCATGTCGATTTGGGGGTCAGCAAAGGCATGGAGTTTGAACTGGGCGTAAAAATCGCCGGTAGCCGTTTTGTGGTGCTTAATGGCGGCTTGGCACGGTTACAACGGGCGATCATCCAGTTGATGCTGGACACCCATAGCACCGAGCATGGCTATTCGGAAGTGTATGTGCCTTATCTGGTCAACACCGAGAGCCTGTATGGCACGGGGCAGTTGCCAAAATTCGCCGAAGACTTGTTCAAGGTTGCCGAAGAGCCTCCGTTATACCTGATCCCCACCGCCGAAGTGCCGGTGACTAACATTGTCCGCGACACTATTATTGACGCTAAGGAATTGCCGTTGAAATTCGTCTGCCATAGCCCGTGTTTCCGCAGTGAAGCGGGGGCTTATGGCCGTGATGTGCGTGGCATGATCCGTCAGCATCAGTTCGAGAAAGTCGAGATTGTGCAAATCGTCAAACCGGAAGAGTCGGAGCAGGCGCATGAGGAATTGACCCAACATGCCGAGCGCATTTTGCAAAAGCTCAAACTGCCGTACCGCCGGATGTTGTTGTGTGCAGGTGATACCGGCTTTTCCTCCAACAAAACGTTTGATTTGGAAGTTTGGTTGCCAGGGCAGGGCGCGTATCGGGAAATCTCTTCTTGTAGCAATTTTAAGGATTTCCAAGCCCGCCGTTTACAAGCGCGGTGGCGTAATCCTGAAACGGGCAAGCCGGAGCTGGTGCATACCCTCAACGGCTCCGGCCTCGCGGCAGGTCGGACGCTGATCGCCATTATGGAAAACTATCAGGATGCCGATGGGCGCATCCATGTCCCTGAGGCTTTATTGCCCTATATGGGCGGTTTGACCGTTATCGGTTAAGCCCGCCCCCTTATCCGGTCATCGTGCCGGATTTTTAATCCACGAAGGAGTTAGGTTAATGCCTAAAAAATTCGGCTTTATCGTGTTGGCTGTGGTTTTGGGTTTTGGTGCAAATGTCTGGGCGGAGGAAGCCGCAACGGCAGAAGCCGCCGTGCAGCAAGCCGCCGGACGCGGTGATGCCAAGGCGCAAGCCAAGCTGGGGGCTATGTACTTACTAGGCAATGGCTTGGATAAAAATGAGCCGTTGGCGGTCGAATGGCTGTTAAAAGCCGCCAAGCAAGGCAATGTCGATGCCCAAGTGCTGGTCGCCGCCTTGTTTGACCGGGGCATAGGTGTCACCAGCGATATTAAGCAAGGCACTTACTGGTATGAGCAAGCGGCGGCGCAAGGCCATACCACTGCCCAGGCCATTTTGGGCAAAAATCCGGTGGCGGCGGGCGGGGTGGCGTTCAGTTACCAAAAAATGCGCCTGAGCGCCGCCAAACAAATTCCAACCGAATACGCGAAAAAAATCTTACTGAGCAAATAATTCCCCCATGACCATCATTACCCGTTTTGCCCCTAGCCCGACCGGCTACCTGCATGTTGGCGGCGCCCGCACCGCCTTGTTTTCTTGGCTGTATGCGCGTAAACACGGTGGCACGTTCATTTTACGCATTGAAGATACCGATTTGGAGCGTTCCTCACAAGCCTCGGTGGATGCCATTTTGCAAGGCATGGACTGGCTAGGGCTAGACTATGACCAAGGCCCGTATTATCAGACCCAACGCTTTGACCGCTATAAGGAAGTGATCCAACACTTGTTGGCGCAAGGCGATGCCTATCACTGTTATTGTAGTAAGGAAGAGCTGGAGCAATTGCGCGGCGAACAAATGGCGAACAAGGAAAAGCCGCGTTATAACGGCAAGTGTCGTGACCATGCGGTGGCGATTGAGGGCAGGGAGCCGGTGATCCGCTTTAAGAACCCGACTGATGGTGTGGTGACTATCCCTGATTTGGTCAAAGGCACGATTGTGGTCGCCAATAAGGAGCTGGATGATTTGATTATCGCCAGGGGCGATGGCACACCAACTTATAATCTGACGGTGGTGGTCGATGATATGGATATGGGCGTGACCCATGTTATCCGAGGTGACGACCATATCAACAATACGCCCCGGC
>JAQTNZ010000328.1 GCA_028713595.1 Methylovulum sp.
GACAACCGCACCGCCCCCGCGCAAATAGCCAAAGCCGAGGTGGCGTATGAGTTTGCCAAAAAAAAACTGGCGCGTAAGCAACTGCTTAATCCTGGCGAAACCATTTCCCGCAAGCTGATAGACGATGCCCAACAACTGGCGGAAACGGCACGGACGGATTTGCAGACCGCACAAACCCAACGGGCATTGTTGACGATTAACGCGCCGTTGGCGGGTACGGTGTCCGCGATTCATTTCAAAGTCGGCGAGGCGGTCAGCCCCAGTAATGTGCTTGCCGATATGCTGGATTTGCACCGGCTGGAAATCGTCCTGCATATACCCAGCCCAGAAGCCGCCGCTTTAGTGCTAGGGCAAGCGGTCAGCATCGACACGGGCAACGGCAAAATCAGCGCATCCGGTACGATCAGCTTTATCAACCCGCAAATTGATGTTTTGACCGATACGGTGCTGGTGCGGGTGGAACTGCCATCAACCTGCGCCAGCGATTGTTTGCGCTCAGGCCAGTTCATCCATGCGCGTATTGTGGTCGAAACACGGCGACAGCGGTTGGCGGTGCCGCTCCTCAGCGTGGTCACTACCGGCGGGGACGGCCCGCTATTGGCAATCGTTGACGGTGACAGAGCGGTGCAAAGGCCGGTGGTCACGGGCTTGCGCGATGGCGATATGCTTGAGGTGTCGGGTGAGGGTTTGCACGCCGGGATGACCGTGGTCACTGAAGGGGCTTACGGCCTGCCGCCAGCAACACGGGTTAAGGTGTTGCCATGATACCGTCTTCCGGGTTTGCGGTACGCCATAACAAAGCGATCTTTTTTCTCTGTATCGCCCTGTGCTTGGCGGGTGTTTATGCGGCCTTAGGGATGCCGTCGTCCATTTTTCCGCACACCGATTTCCCGCGTGTGGTGATCTTGGTTGACAACGGCGTGATGCCCGCCAATGAAATGATGGCGACCATCACCCGGCCGGTTGAAGAAGCGGTGAAGGATATTCCTGGGGTGCGCACGGTGCGTTCCAAAACCGGACGCGGCACGGCTGAGGTCAACGTCTTTTTTACATGGCAAACCGATATGGTACAAGCGGAATTGTTTGTGCAAGGCCGTTTGGGCGTGGTGCAAAAAAGCCTGCCCGCCACCGCCAATTCGGCGGTGTGGCGGCTGACATTCGCCGCCTTTCCGGTAGTGGGGCTGGGCTTGACCGGCTCCAAACATTCCTTGACCGAACTGTGGGAGACCGCCCGTTATAACTTGCAACCCCGCTTGCTGCGTTTGCCCGGGGTGGCGCGGGTGGGCCTGGTCGGTGGCCGCGCCCCCGAATACCATGTCATTGTCGATCCCTTACGTTTACAGGCGGTCAATTTAAGCTTGGCGCAAGTCAGCGATGCGCTGCTGAGGAACAATCTGGTTGTCCCTTCGGGCATGATGGAAGAAAACTATCAATTGTATTTGACTACGGTTGATGGGCGTGTCCACTCGTTGGCCGACATTGAAAACATGACGGTTAGGGTGGTCGCCAATCCACCCGCAGGGGCGGCCATACCGGCGGCGGTGGGGCATCCGGTGCGGATTCGGGATTTTGCGCGTGTCGAACGCGCCCCCGAACCGGTGTTTAACATCGTCACCGCTAACGGTGCCGATGCCGTGTTGCTGAACGTGTACAGCCAACCTGACGGCAGCACCTTGGATATTGTCCGGCAATTGCAAACGGAATTGGCCTTATTGCGCAAAAACCTGCCACCCGATATGCAGGTGACGGTATGTTACGACCAATCGTTGCTGGTCGGCGATTCGATACAAAGCGTTTGGGAAGCGATTATCTTAGGGCTGCTTTTGTCGGTGGCGATTCTCTATCTGTTCCTGAAAAATTGGGGCGCGACCCTGATCGCCGCCACGGTCATCCCCGCCACGGTGCTGATGACCTTGTTAATGGTGCGGGTGTTGGGCTTAAGCTTTAACCTGATGACCTTAGGCGGTATCGCCGCCGCCATCGGCCTGATTATTGACGATGCCATTGTCGTGGTCGAAGCCGTCCATGCCAAAATTGCCGTGGGTACGCCGCGTTTGGTCGCCGTGCAGCAAGCCCTGGCGGAGATTTTTCGGCCCTTGCTCGCCTCCACGCTCACGCCCGTGGTGGTGTTTATCCCCTTGGCGTTTTTAGATGGGGTGGCGGGGACGTTTTTTAGGGCCTTGGCATTGACGATGGTGGTGTCCTTGCTGACTTCGCTGGTGTTGGCGCTGACGCTGATCCCGGCCTTGGCGGCCTCGTGGTTGCCCGACCACCACGCCATCGCCAAAAGCGCCGCACCTGGCGGTTTGGATAAACTGATGGGGTTTTATGAAAGAATGCTCCGCAGTGCCCTGAACCATGTTTGGAAAGTTTTGTTAGCTTGCTGTGCGATAGTGGCCTTGGGAGTAGGCGTGTACGGACGGTTGGACAGCGAGTTTTTGCCGTTTATGGACGAAGGGGCGTTTGTGTTGGACTACCATACGCCGTGGGGGACTCATTTGAGCGAAACGGATCGGCAATTGCAGCAAGCCGAAGCCATGCTCCGCGCCCTGCCCGAATTGGAGAGCTATTCACGGCGCACCGGGGCGCAACTGGGTTTGGGCATTTCCCAAGCGCACGGTGGCGATTTTCTGGTCAAGCTGAAAAAAGACAGGCATCGGCGCACCGATGAGGTCATTAACGAACTGCGCCCGAAACTCCATGCGCAAATTCCGGGCATAGACTGGGAGTTTGCCGGTATCCTCAATGATTTGATCGGCGATTTGACCTGGTCGCCGCGTCCGATTGAAATCAAGCTGTTTTCCACCGATGTCCAATGGCTGAAACAAAAAGCCCCGCAAATTGAAGCCGAATTGGCTAAAATCATCGGTGTGGTCGATACCTTTGATGGCTTGGAAACTACCGGCCCGTCATTAAGCTTGCGGGTACGTTCCCCCGATGCGCTACGCTTTGGCCTGAGCGCCAACGATATTGCCGTGGCGGTCAGCACCGCCATGCTTGGGAAAAAAGCCTCTTATGTGCTGGAAGGCGACCGCGTTGTCAATATCCGCGTCAGGATCGAGTCCACCGCCACCAACCAAACCGCCAACTTGCGCGAATTGCCCTTACGCGCCGTTGATGGCAGGACGGTGAAACTATCCCAAGTCGCCGACATTATCACTGAACCTGGGCAACTGCAACTGAACCGCGAAGACTTGCGGCAACTGGTCGCGGTGTCAGCACGTTTGGAAAACCGCGACTTAGGCAGCGCCATTGCCGAAATCCAAGCCAAACTCAGCAAAGACCCCAGCTTGCCCCCCGGCGTGGTCGAATTTGGCGGCCTGTTCCAGCAACAACAAGAATCCTTCCACAACCTGTTAATCGTGTTGCTGGCTTCGGTGTTTTTGGTGTTCACCGTTTTGCTGATTGAATTTGCCTCGTTCCACCAGCCTATCGCCATCGTCTGCGGTTCGATACTCGCCTTATCGGGTACAGTGTTGGCTTGGTATTTCACCGGCACTTCGGTCAACATCATCTCCTTATTGGGGGCGATTATCGGTATCGGCGTGGTGGCGAAAAACGGCATCCTGATGCTTGATTCCGTCCATGCCTTCGTTCACCAAGGCCTTAATTTGCAACAGGCCTTAATCGCCTCAGGACGGCGGCGCTTGCGTCCGGTGCTGATGACTTCGCTCGCCGCCACCTTGGGGTTGTTGCCTTTGGCCTATGGGGTCGGCGCAGGGTCTGATATGCTTAAACCCCTGGCTATCGCCGTCATTGGCGCGTTGACCCTATCGGTGTTGTTGTCGCTGATTGCCACACCGTGCATTTATTTTGTGCTGCGGGCGAGGTGAGGGCGGGGGCATTTATAATTTTACGCCGTACTGATGTCGCGGTGATTCGGGATGGGGCAGGGCAAATCAAAGCCTTTGCCAATCTCTGGCAAACCGCAAACCATCAGGAATTGTCGGTCGATTTAATGCGTTACGACCCGGACAGCCCGAAGGGCATTATGGATTTTCTGTTTGCCGGGCTGATGCTTTGGGGCAAGGCGGAGAATTACCGATGGTTCGCACTGGGGATGGCATCCTTGGCTCACTGCCGTTAAGTTAAGGTATTTGTCTTAATAATCAATATATTGTATTGAAAAATACGATGTAGGTCGGGTTAGCGATAGCGTAACCCGACATGTGCCGTTTGGATAAAGTCGGGTTACGCTATCGCTAACCCGACCTACTACA
>JAQTNZ010000329.1 GCA_028713595.1 Methylovulum sp.
ATCTTTGCCATGAGCATTGCCGATAAGTATATCAAGTCGGGGGCGGCACGGACGGTGTTGGTGGTCGGTACGGAAGTCTGTTCGCGGATTGTCGATTGGACTGACCGCAGCACCTGTGTGCTGTTTGGTGACGGGGCCGGGGCGGTGCTCTTGCGCGCCGCTGGCGAGACGGGTATCCTGTCCACGCACATCCATTCCGATGGTGAATTTGAAGATTTGCTGTATTGTGCGAATCCGCAAACGGCAACCGGCGCGGATAAGGACAAAGCGGGCTTTATCATGATGCGCGGCAACGAAGTGTTTAAGGTCGCGGTCAACACCTTAGGGCGTATTGTTGATGAGACGCTTGAGGCCAATAATATGGACAAAACGGATATCGACTGGTTGGTGCCGCATCAGGCCAATATCCGTATTATCGCCGCCACGGCCAAAAAACTGAAAATGTCTATGGATCAGGTGGTGGTGACGTTGGAAACACAGGGCAACACTTCATCGGCATCGGTGTTGTTGGCGTTTAATGAGGCGGTGCGTGACGGGCGCATACAACGCGGACAAGTGGTTTTATTGGAAGCGTTTGGTGCCGGGTTCACTTGGGGTTCCGCACTTATCAGATATTAATTAACATTATAATAATAATCAGTTATCGGTATGAGCAATCAATCTACTAGCTTGGCCTTTGTTTTTCCTGGACAAGGCTCTCAAACTGTCGGTATGTTGGCCGATTTGGCCGCCCGTTATCCTTTGGTCAAACAGACCTTTGCCCGTGCTTCGGAAGCGCTCGGTAAGGATTTGTGGCGTATTGTCAGCACCGACCCGGGTCAAGAACTGGATCAGACCCATAATACCCAGCCGATCATGTTGGCGGCCGGGGTTGCCGTCTGGGAAGTCTGGTGCCAGCAAAGTCCGGTGCGTCCCGCTTGGATGGCAGGGCACAGCTTGGGCGAGTATACCGCCTTGGTGTGTGCCGGCGCTTTGGCATTTGAAGATGCCATAAAACTGGTGGCTTTACGTGGTCGCCTGATGCAGGAGGCGGTGCCCGAAGGTGTGGGCGCGATGGCGGCGATCTTGGGGTTGGACGATGCCGAGGTGGTCGCCCTGTGCGCACAAGTGGCGGGTGAGGAAGTGGTCGCCGCCGTTAACTTCAATACGCCCGGGCAAGTGGTCATTGCCGGCCATGCCGCTGCGGTGGTCAGGGCGATGCAAGCCGCCAAGGCCAAAGGCGCGAAACGCGCCCTGCCGTTGCCGGTCAGTGTGCCTTCGCATTGCGCTTTGATGCAGCCGGCCGCCGTCAAACTGGGCGAATTCCTCAAAGATGTGCCGATGCTGCCGCCTAAGGTTAAGCTCGTCCACAATGTCGATGTCGCCATCCACAGCGACCCTGAGGTGATAAAACACAGCTTGGTCAAGCAATTGTATATGCCGGTGCGCTGGGTGGAAACCATTGACTACCTGCACCAGCAAGATGTCTGCGAGTTTGTCGAATGCGGGCCAGGCAAGGTGTTGTGGGGGCTTAACAAGCGCATTGCCAAAGAGGCCGAGCATTTTGCCCTGTATGACCCTGAAACCTTAGACAGGCTTTTGGAGGCGCAAGCCTTGGAGGTCAGCTATGACGACTAAGCCCATCGCCTTGGTGACCGGGGCCAGCCGGGGTATCGGCAAGGCGATTGCCGAACGCTTGGTGGCGGACGGTTTTTTTGTGGTCGGCACGGCGACCAGCGATAGCGGCGCCGAAGCCATTTCCACCTATCTGGCCGGATCAGGCACGGGCCTCAAGCTTGATGTGGCCGATGCGGCATCCATAGACACGGTGATGAAAGCCATTAATGATGGCATTGGCGCACCGGCTGTCTTGGTCAACAATGCCGGCATCACCCGCGACAATTTGCTGATGCGCATGAAGGACGAAGAATGGGACGATATTATCGCCACCAACCTGACTTCGGTGTTCCGCATGAGCAAGGCGGTATTGCGCGGCATGATGAAAGAAAGGTATGGGCGTATCATCAACATTTCCTCAGTGGTCGGGGCCACGGGCAATGCCGGGCAAGCCAATTATGCGGCGGCCAAGGCCGGCATGGTCGGTTTCGCCAAATCGATGGCGAAAGAGGTCGGTTCGCGCAACATCACCGTCAATACCGTCGCCCCTGGTTTTATTGACACCGATATGACCAAGGAATTGGGCAACGAGCTTAAGGCCAAGCTGTTGGCGGGCATTCCGCTGGCCCGTTTGGGTAGTGCTGAAGAAGTGGCTCATGCCGTGGCGTTTTTGGCCTCGGCGGGGGCAGGATACATCACCGGAGAGACGCTTCATGTCAACGGTGGTATGTTTATGCCTTAAAATTGTGACATTATTGTAATATGAAAGTATAATTTGCCCACCGTCTGGGAATTGCCGGGGACGGGATTTCTAGTAAAACTAATAACGATACTTTTGCGGGCAGAATAGATAAGCCCGCATTGTTTGAGGATAATAATTATGAGTAACATTGAAGAACGAGTAAAAAAGATTGTTGCGGAGCAACTGGGTGTTAAGGAAGATATTGCTACAGATGCTTCTTTTGTAGATGATCTTGGTGCTGATTCCCTGGATACAGTAGAACTCGTGATGGCTCTTGAAGAAGAATTTGAATGTGAAATTCCAGATGAAGACGCTGAGAAAATCACCACCGTCCAACAAGCCATTGACTATGTAGAAAAACACGTCTAATGAGCCTTTTAGTGGATGGATGTTGTCCGTCCACTAACCATTTACCCTCTTCTATCCCTATCTTGACTTCTTACGGTACATTACATTGAGCAAACGTCGGGTTGTAATAACTGGATTGGGCGCCGTCACTCCTTTAGCCAACAACGTCGCGCAAACTTGGGACGGTATTGTCAATGGCAAAAGTGGTATAAGTTCGATTGATTCATTTAATATTTCGCCTTTTGCGACCACTTTCGGTGGCGTGATAAGAAATTTTGACATTACCCAATACATTGCTGAAAAAGATGCCAAACGTATGGATGGCTTTATCCATTATGGCATTGCAGCGGGCTGTCAGGCGTTCGACGATTCAGGTATCGAAGTCACTGAGGCCAATGCCGAACGTATCGGTGTTGCCATCGGTTCGGGTATAGGCGGCATCACTGGCATTGAAGAATGTTACGCGACTTATGAAAAAAGCGGCCCGCGCCGCATATCGCCATTTTTCGTGCCGGGCAACATCATCAATATGATTTCGGGCAACTTGTCCATCAAATACGGCCTGAAAGGCCCCAATTACGCCATCGTCACCGCCTGTGCCACCGGCACCCACAATATCGGTGACGCGGCGCGTCTGATTGTGCACGGCGATGCCGATGTCATGGTGGCGGGCGGTGCCGAGCGCTGCACGTCTTCGCCGACGGCGATGGGCGGCTTTGCCTCCGCCAAGGCTTTGTCGCGCCGCAATGATGACCCGCAAGCCGCCAGCCGCCCTTGGGACAAAGGCCGTGACGGTTTTGTCCTAAGCGATGGTGCGGGGGTTGTCGTGCTTGAAGAGCTGGAACATGCCAAAGCCCGCGGTGCGACCATTTACGCCGAGTTGGTGGGTTTTGCCATGAGCGGTGACGCTTACCATATCACCACGCCCTCAGAAGGCGGTGAGGGCGCGGCGCGGTGCATGAAGCTGGCTTTGCGTGATGCAGGGCTTAACGCCGACCAGATCGATTATATCAATGCCCACGGCACCTCCACACCTGCCGGTGATCTGGGGGAAACCCAGGCGATGAAAGCGGCGTTGGGCGATCATGCCTATAAGGTCGCGGTCAGTTCCACCAAATCCATGATCGGGCATTTGTTGGGTGCGGCGGGTGGTATTGAAGCGGTGCTGACGGCATTGAGCATCAAGCACCAAATCGCCCCGCCCACCATCAACTTGGACAACCCAGACCCGCAATGTGACCTTGATTATGTGCCGAACACGGCCAGAAACATGAAAATTGATATTGCCATGTCCAATTCCTTCGGTTTTGGCGGCACTAACGGGTCATTGGTCTTTAAACGTTACGCGTAGCCGTAATGGCTGCTTGCCGATGTATCTTGTCAATGGCGCAGCCAGTAGCACGATTGCCGTTGCGGATCGCGGCCTCCAGTATGGCGATGGTTTGTTTGAAACCATCGCCATCAACCATCGGCGGGCGGTTTTTTTAAAACGGCATTTGCTCCGCTTGCAAGC
>JAQTNZ010000330.1 GCA_028713595.1 Methylovulum sp.
CTTTTGCCTGGGTGGCTTGTTCGTGCCGTTGACCACCTTGTTCTTGTCGGGATTGCCTACCGCACGGCAAACCCAAGCGGTGGAATTAGGCGGCATGTTGCGGGTCTTGGGTGGCAGTGTCGCTTCGCCATTGTTTGGCATTTTTTGGGAGCGGCGCACGGCGTTCCATCAAAGCCGTTTGATTGAAAGCCTTTCCTTACATGATAGCTGGTCAATGGTGCTGGTTGACCGCTTGTATGACGCTGGCCTGTATGGTCAATTGGCCTCCGCCAAGCTGGCGTCAATCGCCAACCAACATGCGGCGGTGTTGGGTTTGGAAGATACCTTCAGGGTATCGGCGTGGTTGTTTTTAGGCTTGGCAGGATTGGTCTGGTTTGCTTATCCGGTCGGGCCTAAAACACCGGCGAATCTTAAAGAAGACCAGCACCAAACGGAATTGGAAGATTTGATGGAGGAACCTTAACCATGATCCTGTTTAACAAATTAATCTTCTGCATGGCCGTATTGCCATTGCTGAATGGTTGCGCCGGGCTGCCGAAAGGGCAAGCCCCTACCAAATTGTTGGATATGCCCAGTATAAACCAAACCTTAGCTGGCGACGGCCAAGCCGAAAACCTCATCCGCGCTTGGCCCCAAGTGCACTGGTGGCAAGCATTCCACAGCACCGAACTAAACCGATTGATAAACACCGCATTACAGCAAAACCCAAGCCTACATGCCGCCACCGCCCGCTTGGCACAAGCCGAAGCCGTGAGCGATTATCAGGCCGCCGACCTATTGCCCAGCGTCCATGCTAACTTTGAGTTTCATCAACGGCAATTTTCAGGTACGGATTTTTATGGCCCGAATGGCGGCAAGACGTTCACGGGGGCTTATCTCGACCCTGCCGTATTCCGTTATCATTTGGATATGTGGGGCAAAGACAAAGCCACTTTGGAAGCGGCCTTAGGTAAGGAACGCACCCAAGCATCAGAAGTGGCAATGGCGAAGCTGATGTTAAGCACCGCCATCACGCGTAGCTATATCCGCTTATGCGCAGCAGCAGAAGACCTCGAATTGAGCCATGCCATGACCTTGCAAGCCGAAGAGAAAATGCAGCTGGCACAATTGCGGTGGCAACGTGGCTTGACCAGCCAAGATCCGGTTTATGCCAGCTCACAGCAGTTGGAGGCGGTGCGTCAGCGGGAAATTACCGTCAGCAACCAAGTGCAAATAACGCGCCATAAGCTGGCGGCGCTCGCCGGACAGGGGCCGGATTGGGGGCAAAGCATACGCCCTGAAATCCACGCAATTGCCGGAAACTTGCCTTTGCCGGAAACGCTGGCTTTAGGGTTGCTGGTGCATCGCCCCGATGTCGCGGCGGCATTATGGCAAGTCAAAGCGGCGGCACAACTGGTTAAAGTCGCAAAAACCAATTTTTACCCTGACGTTAATTTGGTCGGTTTTGCGGGTTTGCGTAGCCTTAACCTTAAGGACTTGTTTTTGTCCAATGGCGCAAGCATCGCTTATGGCGTAGGGCCAACGGTAAGCTTGCCGATTTTTGAAGGCGGACGCTTGGACGCGGAACTAAAAAACCAACAAGCCGCTTACACCGCCGCCATCGAAAACTATAACGGCACACTTTTGGTGGCTGTACAGCAAGTCGCTGACAGCTTGTCCGAATGGCGGCAAACATTGGCACATGATACGTCTCAAGAGCAGGCTTTGGAAGCGGCAAAAGCCCAAGCCCAATTGGCCGGAGAGCGTTTCCAAGCGGGTATTAGCGCTAAAGACGGCATTATTGACGCGCAATTGGCGTTGCTGGAGCAACGCCTGAACAGTAGCGAACGGAACACAGCCCATTTATTGGCGGCGGTCGGTTTGATCGAAGCCTTGGGTGGTGGCTACCAAACCCCAACGCTGACTGCCCAGCAAGGCAGGCAACCATGACTGACACTGAAAACACACCCTCACATAACAAGCCGGTACGGCATTTTACTTCCCCACAACACCCACGGCAGCGCCGCCGCCGTTTATGGCTGGTGACTCTGGTGGCGGGATTGCTTGGCTTGATGTTTCTGCTTTATTGGTGGCAGGTCAACAGCCATTTTGTAATCACCGATGATGCCTATATTTCCGGTAACATCGTGCCGTTAAAAGCACAAACCAGCGGCACTGTCGCGGATGTGCGCGTTGACAACACCCAATATGTCCACCAAGGTGATGTGTTGGTGCGTCTTGATGGCTTGCAAGCACAAGTTGCACTCGAGTTGGCAACAGCCAATCTGGCAGATAGCGTCCGCCAAATTGAAACCCTGTTCAATCACGCTGACATGTTGCGGCAAAAATTGGCGGGCAAAGAGGCTGTGCTCAACCGTAGCCAACACGATCTGAACCGCTACCGCAGTGTTGCCAACAATGGCGCGGTTTCAGCGCAACAGCTTGAAGATAGCGAGTATCAAGTCCGTGAATTGGAAGCCGATGTCCGGCAAATCGGTGCCGAATTGGGGGGTGCGGAAGCGTTGATCCAAAAAACCACTCCTGCCGATAACCCAAAAGTATTACAGGCCATTGCCCAATTCAAACAAGCTTATTAGACAAGGTCAGGCAACAGATTGTCGCACCCTTATCGGGTTTTGTCGCCCAACACAGCATCCAGCCCGGCGAACAAGTGCGCCCGGAAACCCCGTTATTAGCCATCGTGCCGCTGGATTATTTGTGGGTGGAGGCGAATTTTCTGGAAAATGAATTAACTCATGTGCAACCTGGCCAGCCAGTTGAAATCACCGTTGATTTGTACGGTGCTAAGGTGGCGTATCACGGCGAGGTATTGGGCTTGGGGGCGGGAACGGGGAGCGTGTTTGGCCTGTTGCCTCCCGATAATGCCACGGGCAATTATATCCATATTGTTGAGCGTGTACCTGTCCGTATCGGCTTACGCCCCGATGAACTAAAGGCGAATCCGTTACGGCCTGGATTATCGGCGATGGTCAAAATAGACACCAGTCAACCAGGGCGACCCGTGTTGCAGCCATTGACGACAATACCTGCCACCGCCTATAAAACTGAAGTCTATGACCATCAATTGGATGGGGCCGAAGCGTTGATCCAGAAAATTATTGAGGGCAATAGGCAGATGAAAAAAACACCGGACAGCCATTGAAACCGTTGTCGGCTGCATTCGACTGGTTTATGTCCTGTGGTTGCAATACGCTAATTGGCTGGGCAAAAATCAAGTTTTGCCAAGGATGGCATAACACACCGGAGTCAACAGCAAACTTGCCGCCATGCCCAGCAACAATCCGGCGGACAGCGACAAGGTCATCGGAATTAAAAATTGTGCTTGGGGGCTGGTTTCCATCAAGGTCGGCAAGAAACCGGCGAAATTGGTCAAGAACGCCAATAAGATAGGCCGAAAGCGCGACGTGCAAGCTTCGACAATCTGCTCGGTGAGCGGATGGTCAGAACCATCATGTTCTCTAATGCTGTCCAGCAACACTAAGCTGTCGTTGATGACCACACCGCTGGCGGCGATCATGCCCACCAAAGATTCCATCGACAACGGCAAGCCTAACAAGCCATGCGCCAATATGCCGCCGCTCCAAGCCACAGGTGCGGCAAGCAGGAAAATCAACGGCTTGGCATAAGAGCGGAATGGTACGGCAATCAGTGCGTAAATTACGAACAAGGCGATCAAGGTGTTGCGGCCTAGCGATGCCGTAGTGGCTTCCTGTTCTTGGCGGTTTAGCCCCAACTCTATGTTCAGCCCCGGATAATTTTGTTGGAATTTAGGCAAAACATGGTTTTTTATGTCCGCATAAATGGCGTTGACATCCGCTTCTTTAGGATCAACCCGCGCTTGTATTTTCAACACCCGCTGGCGATTTTGGCGGATCAGTTTGGCGAAACCAGGCGTTTGGCTTATTTCCGCCAAAGTTCCTAAAGGGGCGGACGCACCTTCAGCAATCCGTATCGGCAGGACTTTTAAGTTCTCTATCGTCCGGCGTTCGGCAATCGGTAGCCGTACCATCACTTTCACTTCACTACGCCCACGTTGTAGCCTTTGCACTTCTTCGCCGTAATAGGCCCCGCGCACTTGTTCCGCCAAATCTTCCAGACGCAAACCCAAGCGTTCGGCGGCAGGTTTTAGGTTAAGCTGCAATTCCGGTTGGCCGGGTTCGGCGGAATCAATGACATCGGCAACGCCTTGGTAAGCGGCA
>JAQTNZ010000331.1 GCA_028713595.1 Methylovulum sp.
GGGTGTTTTGGCCGCCCGCCACCGCCAAGCTGGCCGTGACGGCGCTGGCGGCGTAAAGGTAGGAGGCGATGTCGGTGCCCAGGCCGCCGTCAAGGACATTGTCGCCCGCCCCCGCATAGAGCAGGTTATTGAGGCCGTTGCCCGTCAGGTTGGCCGCGCCCGTGGACAGCACCCGCCCGTTCTCCACATTGGCGGTCAGGGTGTAGGCGTTGAGGCTGCTGTTCACTGTATCAGCCCCCCCCGTGCCGGCGTTGGCGTTGGTTTCGACAACAAGGTCACCCGCGTTGTCAACCGTGTAGCTGTCAGAGCCATCACCCCCCGTCAGGGTGTCCGCTCCCAGCCCACCATTCAGGCTATCAGTGCCAAGGCCACCCATCAATGTGTCATTGCCGGCACCACCCAACAACTTATCGTTGCCATCACCACCATCTATCGAGTCATTACCTGCGCCGCCGCTGATGAAGTCATCACCCGTACCCGCATTGATGGTATAGCCACCTGTCGCCGTGGCCGCGATGTTGACAGTATCATTGCCCGCCCCCGTGGTGATGGTATTGATGGCGGCAGTGGTTGAGGCGTTTATCACATCCGCACCCGCGCCTGTCAAAATAGTCTGTACCCCCGCCGTTGATGTGGCAAGCACCGTGACCGCATCGGTGCTGGTGCTGGTGATGGTCTGCGCGCCGCCAATGTCCGTGGCCGTCACCATGACCAGCTGGGCACCACCGCCACTGCCATCCCCTAGTGTTTGTGCACCCGCCCCCGTGGTAGTGGCCTGCACCGAAGTAAGGCCTATGCCGCTGATGGTCAAGGCCCCGGCATCGGATGTTGCGGTTACGGTGGCCGCCCCCGTGCCCATAACAATGGCCTGGGCACCGCCCATGGAAGTGGTGGTGAGCGTGGTGGCTCCAGTAAATGAACTCATGTCCACCGTAATTGCGCCAGCCCCTGAGGTTGTGTCTAAGACAACGCCTGCACCCGCAAAGGCGGCTTCAAAAAACGCCCCCGTGGTCAAGGTTTGCGCCCCGGGGCCGGTGGTGTTGATCACCACTTTTTCGATATGGCTGACATGGCTCCAATAGCTGTCATTGGGGGTGATCGCGGCAGTGCCAATGGGGGTTATGCTTAAGGTATCAAAACCTGCACCGCCATTGAGGGAGTCAAGAATGCCCCACGTGCCGGTCGCCCCGTCATTATAAGTGCCTTCAAACGTATCATCGCCAAGCCCGCCGACAAAATTATCCACGTTGGTTGTTAGTGTATAAGTAGTCATACTGGTTCTCCCACACTGTTATTGTCTATCGCCAGTGCGGGCGTAAAAACTGATATTGGATTAGTTATCCGTACACATTCGGAATTGCCTTGGCTATTAATACAAGCCCTATAAGCCTGCTGTCCTGCTGTGCTGTTAATCATGCCCATTGTGTCCGCTCCTGGTGATGTTCTAACGCATATAGTATGTTGCCTATGGAGTACAAGGCTCATATAGACACCCTGGCAACTAAAGGCATGTCCTCAAAACACAATATGAGCTTTTTTTATTCTTTAACTGATGTTACACAGTCGCTTGCGTACTTTTAAAAAATAGATGAATCGCTATCGCGATGATTTTTTTAATCGGGTTCTCGCACCCGAAAGCGAGGCACACTGCAAAACCCATCCTTGGGTTTTGCCCTTCGGGTTGTCACCAAATCCGCTCCTGGCGGATTTGTCTTTTGCTCCGCCTCGGCAATTGCTCCTGCATTGCTCTACCTCCTGCATCCGTGCAGTCGAAAAGAAAGTATCCAAAGACAAATCCGCCGGGAGCGGATTTGGATGCGAAGCACACGCAGTGCGAGTGCCAGGACGGCACGAGTCAGAAGGCGGCCCGATTGCCGCTTCGTCCTGCGCTCCTCGATTTTGTCGGGGGTCGGCGCGGCAAACGGGAGCAAAACAGCGTTACTGCGTAACGTCAGTTCTTTAACTCAATAACAGTGGCCTTACACGCGTATGTCAAAAGTCAAAAACTTAACGCGGAGCGATATTGCCGTTGGCATCGGACAGGACAATTTCCACGCGGCGGTTCAATTGGCGGCTGCCGGCATCGTCATTGCTGGCGATAGGGGAACTTTCACCGTAGCCACGGGTGCTAATCCGGTCACCACCGATACCATCACTGACCAACGCTGATTGTACCGAGTAGGCACGGCGTTCGGAGAGGTCTTGATTATGCTCGTCACTACCCGTACTGTCGGTATGGCCTTCGACTGACACCTTGTAGTCGGGGTATTGCGCAAGAAAATCAGCCAGTTTTTGGACGTTGCGGATGCCGCCTGATTTCAACTGCGCTTTATCAACGTTGAACAAGACATCACCGAGGGTGATGACCATGCCACGGTCTGTTTTCTTGGCGTTTAGGGCATCAAGCTGGCCTTGCTGTTCGGCAATGAGTAGGTGGTCACGGTTTACTTCCGCTGTTCTGGCATCAAGGCGGACTTCATTGCGGTTGGCGGCGGCGTTGGTGACAACCAATTCCGCCGTTTTGCGGTTGGCGACTTCCTGGGCAATATTGACTTGTTGCACGGTGAGATAGGCTAATTGGTTGACGGTGCCTTCATCTTCGTCATGAGCGAAGGCGGCATCCGCTTTAGCTAAGGATGCCCCGGCAGTTTGCAGTTCCAGAGCCGCCAACGAAGTGACATCAGCATCACTACGGGCAGTATTGAAGTTGTTGTGGGCGACATCCAGAGCCGGATTTTGTGGTACGGAACCACAGCCTGACAATATTGCAACAGCGATCAGGGAGATAGGGAAAAAATGATGGTTTTGCATGATGGGCTCCAGTATGGGTTAGTGGGCGGTACGGTCAATTTCTTGACGTAACACACGGTTGTCTTCCTGCAACGCACCTGCTGCTGTATGAGCCCTGCTGGAGCGGGCGGTGGCAGTGGCAAGCTGCGCGTCAACTTGTGCCTGCTCGGCCAATTGCCTTGCGATCACATAATCTTTTTCGTCCATCGCCCGATTTGCGGCATCCATTTTATCCATGGCAGACTTAAGTAATATGGGCGCCAATTCAGTCCCTCCGGCACTGCTGGCGTTATCGACCGCCGCTTTGGAAACGGCCATCTGTTCTACGGGTGGCGGGACACTGGCGCAGCCTCCGATAATTAAGGCAATGGTGGCACCCATAAGCAGGGGGCTGGTTTTGGGATGAGTAAAGTTTTTCATAATATTTATCCATTCAGTTAAACGGCGGACGCAATCATTAGAACCCTACGATTGCAGCAATTGTTGCTTTCTAATTGGCAAGCAAAAAAATGTGTCAGAAAGCAACTGGTTTGAAAAACCATTAACCATGATTAGACGCTTATTCTTGGGTTTTGACGGTACGGTAACGAACATAAGCACTTGTGTAAGCAATATTGTAGGCAATATCTTTGTTACCATCTGAAATGGCAGATTGGCTTATGCTTTTTCGGGCAGGCGACAAATTGCCCCGCAGTCTTGGCAAAGGCGCGGCTGGCCCTGGATTTTGGGTTGCAGGCCGTTTTTTCACAATAGGGATTGAATGGCAATCGGGCAGACCATGGGCATCATAAAAAAGGGATGGCTTACACTTTGAGCATTCTTATTGCAGGACTATCTTGATTTTTAAACAAAAAGAACCCGCTGTAAAAGCGGGTTTGAGAGCTATCTTATGATGAAAGGTGGGGGAATTTAAAAAACAATCAATTTTGAATCCAAATCAATTCAACCCTGCGGTTTTCAGACTTGCCAGCTTCCGTAGCATTATCGGCAATCGGATGGTCTTCGCCGAAACCTGTTGCTCTTAAACGGTTTCTGACCCCTTTAGACTTGAGGTAGCCAACCACTGAGGCGGCACGGCGTTGTGACAATCTCATATTATAAGCATTGCTGCCTTCGCTGCTGGTGTGGCCTTGGACTTCAATATCATTTTTCTGTGGATAAGCGGACAAACTTTCGGCAACCCCATCAAGAAGCTCTTTGGCATTTGGGGTCAACTCGGCAGAATCAAACATGAAATGTTCGGCTTTAAGCACTAGCTTAACCGGGCAACCTGCATTATCAACCGCACTGCTTTCTGGAGTTCTAAGGCAACGGTCCACACAATTGTTGACACCGTCACCATCGTCATCCAACGTGCTGCAATCCGGGGCGGCCGCTGCCACAGGCACATCGGCAACCGGTGT
>JAQTNZ010000332.1 GCA_028713595.1 Methylovulum sp.
CTGAATTTCAGGAATCTCCTCATTTTGTAGTTTTCAATCCCGAATCATAGTGTTTTTAGGTAACAGGAATACTTTGCCGACAAACGCTTAAGCACCTATTTGAACGGCGGTGTCTTTTAGGCAACTACCATGAATAACCATCCATAAACATCCTAAAAAAGGTAGAGATAATGAGTAATGAGCAGGAAATCCCAGCCTCACAGGTTGATGCTGACGTTGACCCTATAGCTGAAACCCCAGCGGAAACTGCACCGGACGCGGTTGGCAACCCAGAGGCGGCGGCCACTCACACTGAAGTCGGCGAACACGAGTACACCATTGCCGAATTGAAAAAAGAGCTGGAAGAAGCCAAGCACAAAGCCCAAGACAATTGGGATAAAGCCTTGCGTATCCAAGCGGAAATGGAAAACCTGAAACGGCGTACCCAAAAAGATTTGGAAGACGCGCATAAGTTCGCCCTGACTGGTTTTGCCAAAGAGCTGTTGCCGGTTTTGGACAGCTTGATGTTGGGCTTGCAAGCGGCGACTGGCGACCATGAGCAAGTGCAAAAATTCCGTGAAGGCAGCGAGCTGACTATCAAACAATTTGAAGCCGCCTTGGCAAAATTTAACGTGATCACGATTGATCCGGTCGGCCAGCCGTTCAATGCCGAACATCACCAAGCGATGGTCATGCAAGTGGTGGAAGGGGTCGAGCCTAATACTGTCGTGACCGTGTTCCAAAAAGGCTATTTACTGAACGGACGTTTGCTGCGTCCGGCGATGGTGGTGGTGGCTAAGGCGCCTTAATGAAGGGTTGGCGCCTGTTGCCCAATAACCTTAAACAATTATAGATAATGAAGGCTTGAAATCAGTAAAAACAGCCTCATATCGTGCAATAACAACAAACACATTAAACATATTCAAGTCTGGAGAATTCAATGGCTAAAATAATTGGCATAGATTTAGGAACCACCAATTCCTGTGTCGCGGTACTGGAAAACGGTGTCGCCAAAGTAATCGAAAACAGCGAAGGTGCGCGTACCACCCCGTCCATTATCGCGTTCAGCAGCGATGATGAAGTGTTGGTTGGACAATCGGCCAAACGCCAAGCCGTCACCAACCCCAAAAACACCTTGTTCGCCATCAAACGTCTGATAGGCCGCCGCTTTAAAGATGATGTCGTACAAAAAGACATCAAAATGGTGCCTTACAACATCGTTGAGGCCAACAATGGCGATGCGTGGGTTGAAGTCCACGGCAAAAAAATGGCCGCGCCGGAAATTTCCGCCCGCGTCTTGATGAAAATGAAAAAAGATGCCGAAGCGTACTTAGGCGAAACCGTCACCGAAGCGGTTATCACCGTGCCTGCCTACTTTAACGATTCGCAACGCCAAGCGACCAAAGATGCCGGACGTATCGCAGGTCTGGACGTTAAGCGTATCATTAACGAACCGACTGCCGCCGCGTTGGCGTTCGGTATGGACAAGCCCAAAGGCGACACCAAAATTGCCGTGTATGACTTAGGCGGTGGTACGTTCGACATTTCCATCATCGAAATCGCCGAAATTGATGGCGAACACCAATTTGAAGTGTTGGCGACCAACGGTGACACCTTCTTAGGTGGCGAAGACTTTGACTCACGCGTCATCGAATATTTGGCGGAAGAATTCAAAAAAGATACCGGCGTGGATGTCCACAACGACCCATTGGCGTTGCAACGTTTGAAAGAAGCGGCGGAAAAAGCTAAGATCGAATTGTCTTCCAGCCAACAAACCGATGTTAACTTGCCTTACATCACCGCTGATGCCACTGGCCCGAAACATTTGAACGTCAAACTGACCCGCGCCAAATTGGAAGCGTTGGTGGAAGAGCTGATTAACCGCACCAAAGGCCCTTGCCAAATGGCCCTGAAAGATGCCGGTTTGTCTGCAAAAGACATCAATGACGTAATCTTGGTCGGCGGTCAAACGCGTATGCCGAAAGTCCAAGAAATGGTCAAAACCATTTTTGGTCAAGAGCCACGCAAAGATGTTAACCCTGACGAAGCCGTGGCTTTGGGTGCGGCTATCCAAGCGGGTGTTTTGGGCGGCGAAGTTAAGGACGTGTTGTTGTTGGACGTTATTCCGCTATCGTTGGGTATCGAAACCCTAGGCGGCGTGATGACTAAGTTGATCGAGAAGAACACCACTATCCCGACTAACGCTTCACAAGTGTTCTCGACCGCTGATGATAACCAAACCGCAGTGACCGTGCATGTGTTGCAAGGTGAGCGTGAAAAAGCCTCGGCCAACAAATCCTTGGGCCGTTTTGACTTGGCGGACATCCCACCTGCACCACGCGGCGTGCCACAAGTTGAAGTGTCGTTTGACATTGATGCCAACGGTATCTTAAACGTATCGGCCAAAGACAAAGCGACCGGCAAAAAACAATCCATCGTGATTAAAGCCTCCAGCGGTTTGTCCGATGACGAAGTCGAACGCATGATTAAAGATGCCGAAGCCCATGCCGATGAAGACCGTAAATTGACTGAACTGGTTCATGCGCGTAACCACGCCGACACCATGATCCATGCGACCGAAAAGTCCGTGAAAGAGTTGGGCGACCAAGTCAGCAGCCAAGAAAAAACCGAAATCGAACACGCGGTGGAAGCGTTGAAAGCGGCCCTGAAAGGTGACGACAAAGACGACATCGAAGCCAAAACCAATGCCCTGACCGAAATATCCGGCAAATTGGCCGAACGCGTTTATGCCCAAAAAGGCGCGGCAGAAGGCGGCGAAGCCCACAGCCACGCGGGTGACTCCCATCACCACGCCGCTGATGATGGCGTAGTCGATGCCGAGTTTGAAGAAGTGAACGATGACAAGAAGTAAGGTGCGCTTGGGTTAGCCCTAAGCGTTAACCCGATTCTTACCGAAGCCGGAAGTTGTCCTTATGGATGGCTTCCGGCTTTTTTTTGTGCCGATTACGAAAATTTCTATTTTTATTAGCGATACGCTATAGGATGTAACTATGCCATTATCTTTATGGGGTCAACAGTTAGTAGGAAATAAAGTGCCAGCTGATCATAATTTTTTTAATGTAATGCAACATTATCTCACTTTTCGTCAAAAAAGTGGCGGTGATCTTAGGGATTTTGAGGCTTTTTTGATGGCACTGGGGTTTGCACCTGGTGGAGTAAATACATGGTGTTATCCTCTGGGTGTTAATCAGTTCAATATTGCTCTATTAAATATATCAGAGATTGAGCTATTGAAAGATGATCCATTGGGTCGATTTTCAAGAATTTTTCTTTACCAATGGTATCGCTGTCATGTAAATTCATCATTGCCAAGGTGCTTGGCTGATGTGTTTATTGTTGGGTATCTTAGAGGACGTGGCTTTGTGGGGCCAGCCTTGAGAGCTGAAATTGTGGCATTAGGGTATGCTGGTGGTGTTGGGGCTGCGGGGCCTTTGATTCATGTTGGCAATGGAATAGGTACGCATTTCGGCTTTTTAGATGCTAGTGGATTACCGACCGCCTTTTTCAATTCGTTTTTTTATTAAGCAACTTAAAAAATTAAGGTGTAATCACTTCGAAGGAATGATATATATATGAATAAAGAAGATTTTAAGCAAGCACTTAGATAAAAATTGAGTGCTGTTCCTAGAGAAATCAGAAAGAAATGGAATAATACTGATTTATTATTGTGGTGGGGTGAAATTTGCCGCACCGATTCGTATTTGCGTTGGGAGCGTTGTCCAGGCGATATATGGCAATCGGTGAAAGGCTTTTGCGATGATATGATCGGAGATAATGTCATTTAAGTTTAATGGCTTAAAATAGGGCATCCCTATTCCCACCAATATTTCATTGAGGATAAGCAAGATGAAAACCTTTCGGAATTTGTATATTGATCTTAACGGTTATGATATTGAGCGTTTTGTCGGGCAATTGACTGGGTATTGTTTAAACCGTGCGGGTAGCTGGAAGCGGAATGCTGAACGTGAAGAACATGCCAGATACTTTAAAGAAAAGGCTTTTGCTTTTGAGTACATTGGTGCAGATGGCATTATCAATGCGAGCCTGACTTTATTTCAGAATGATACTGGGCGGTGGTATGTGCCGAATATCATCCCTATAGCTTCTCATCAGCTAAGTGTAGATGAATATAATAGGCTGTTAATT
>JAQTNZ010000333.1 GCA_028713595.1 Methylovulum sp.
GGTTAGCTCACATGCTCTCCAATGACTCGACGCGATTTCGTATAGCCTGCATTTTCACTTCCGCTTCGCTTCGTGAAAACACAGGCACTATCGCTTCTGGGGACTACTCGACTCCTGTCTCGCAGCGTTGGTGTTGTTGGTGAAATCCAGCGGCGTTAAAACATGGCGGTTCATTTACCGATTTGCAGGAAAACAAAACAGGCTAGGTTTTGGGGCATATCCAGAAACCACCTTAGAGGCCGCACGGCGTAAAGCAGAAGAAAGCCGCGCACAGATCGCCAACGGTATCGACCCTAGCCAAGTAAAAAAGCAAACCAAGCAAACCGCACAGATTGATATAGAAAACGCCCAACGGATAGGAAAACGCCGCAAGCCACGGACGGCGCGGGTTATGACACTTATGACGGATATGACGCTTATAAACCCGCCCTTCACGTTTTAGGTGATGACAAGGGGCGTATATGAACCACGCCCTAAGCAAAATCAAGGCCGCCGATTTTGTAGTGGAGCTGGACGGCACCGACTTGGTGGTAAGCCCGTTTTCAAAGCTCACCCCCTACCAAGTGCTGTTCTTGAGGTCACATAAGGCGGAAATTGTCCAAGCCCTAAAACACGGACAGGCCGCCAATGACAGCCAAGGCCACAGCCCCGATGATGACCGCCATTATTGTCATGAATGCCAGAACCTCATTAACGGGCGGTGCATGGCAAGCCCGATCCGTTACAGCCCCGTGGACACCCACCCGCGCCGCTGTGTGGATTTTGTCATGGGGATGTGATAATGTTCTATCACATATAAGAAACCCACTAAAAATAGCCATGAGATTTTTTCTTCCCCTTTTTCCATTGGAGTTCGATTTGCCCAACGAATGGTGGAATGAGTCCGGCATGAGCGAATTCAAGGCTACGAGTTCTACTTTCCAATCGACACCAGAGGCAATGCTAATACCATTACGAGATATTGACCCGCCTTTCCGATTTCCAGAACACCCCAATAATTGTAAGGGGTTTAACCGAGACAGAATGATTTATATTTTGAATGGTATTTCAAGAGGGGACAAGATCAAGCCTGTTCATTTATGGAAAGTGCCGCCGCCCTCTCATCACGAGTTTTTTCCATGCCCAATTCGTTATCAAGTGCTTGATGGATACCATCGTTATTATGCTTCAGTTGCGGCTGGATATGAATATTTACCTGCCAGTATTGATGACATAAATTTACCTAATGATTTCGAAAAATAATTATCAGTAGCGGTGGACGGGCGGCGGCTTAGGTAAGGTTTGGATAAGGTTTTAAGAATCGCAAGCCAGAAGTGGCGGTGTGATGGCGTAACAATCAGGCCGGATGCACTGGCTTTTTAGTGCCAAGTGATCGGCAACCATTGCGGGTGTTTTGCCAAAATTAGGGGTAAAAACCAAATTAGTGACACAAATCGTGATACGACTATCATTTGTTGTTTTTTAGTCGTTTATAATCAATTTGTTATGATTGTATTCAAGACAGGCCATTGTACCAAATTGTAAAACCAAGCCGTGTCATACGGTGTCAGAACCCGCAAGCCGTAAGGCTTGGCGGGTTTTTTATTGTCTTAAGACGTGCCAGCAAGTATCATCAAATGCCAACACATTTGCTGGTGTCTTTGTCACTGGTTGACTGGCTACTGGTGGTGCGGACTGGAGCAATGGGGCAAACAAATTATCGGCTATCGTTTTGCAAACAGGTTTCTAATGGGGGGCTGCCTCGTCAGTTCGGACCCTGAATTTGACTAATGTATTAGGGCCAAAGGTAGAGCTGATAGCGACATCGGCGGCATCGCGACCACGGGCTATCAACACCCGTCCAATTCTGGGCGTATTGTTACGCGCATCGAACGTGTACCAATGGCCGTCAAGATAGGCCTCGACCCAACCGGCAAAATCCATCACGCCAGGCAACGGCGCTATCCCAATATCACCTAAATAGCCCGTGCAATAGCGTGCGGGGATGTTCATGCAACGGCAGAAGGTGATGGCGAGATGTGCGTAATCACGGCAAACGCCGGTTTTTTCCTGGAAGGCTTCCCAAGCTGTCTTGGTACGGCGGGCGTGTTGATAACCAAAGGCAATATGTTGGTTGACATAATCGCAGATGAGTTGGACACGCATCCATCCCATCGGCAATTTGTCAAACAATTGCCAAGCTATTTCAGAAAGGCGATCGGTTTCGCAATATCGGCTCCCCAGCAGAAACACTAAGGTGTCGTCCGGCAAATTTTCCACGGGCGTTTGTTTTGCCTGCGGGGCAAAACTGTCTGTTTGCCCTGTATCACTGATGATTGCATTGGTGAACAGTCTCAATTGGCCTTTAGGGGCAACGATACGGCTACACCAGTTGCCATAACCGTCATGATAGGCGGTAATCGGTATAGGCGGGTCGGTGAGCATGTTATCTGGAACAATCAAGTCTGCAACGCGCGTGTGATGCACATTCAAGGTCAAGATCATTGGGGTCGGCTGCGGACAGTCGTAAATTATTTCGTAGCCTATGTTGATCTTCATGGTGTTTGCTCCTGTTGCCCACAAAAGTAGCCTGAGGCAGATTCTGGGGTATTGATTGGCTTATGGGGAAATCCCGTAACATTGGCTTGCAAGGGTTTGTCCTAGGGATTCGATAATGGCCTTGCGTAGGTTTGCCCAATCTTGGCCCGCCCTGATAACGTGTTTCTGATTGATTTCTAACTCAACGCCCAGATAAGTTTCGGGCGGCATTTGTTGGCGAAACCAAGAAGTCAAGCCATCACCTTTTCCTAGATAGGGATAATTGCGGCGAACCTTTAAATCAGGCGCGCTTCTCTTGAGGGCGAACTGCCAACGCTCGCACAAATCCGCTTCCCCGGGTCGGGCGGGGTCATAGAGCAGGCCTATATCGGCGTTGCGTATCTTGCCGTTTAATTCGGGGGTAAAGCTATGCGACGAAAAATGAATGGCTCGTCCATGATGGGCAACTGCCTGCCTGACCAGACGCTCCGCTTGCTCGCGGTAGGGTTGGTAATAGCACCGTAAAATGTCCTGACGCGCTTCTATTGGCAGGTTACGGACCGCCTCGGCATAAAGGCGTGGATGACCGATGGAGCGGTTTAAGTCAACCAACAGCCGGCTAACAGTGGAGGCCACCAGGGGGGCAAATAACGCCGTTGCCAGTTCTTGTGCCATAAGCAACGCCCCGAAATCAAAGCCACGGTGGGTCTCCAATTGCGTTTGATAACAATGGAACAACTCCTGATACGGCATTGGAATTAGGTTGCCGCCATGTTCGCAAGTCACCACGAAACCCTGGTTGGTACAATCTGCCACCTGTTTAGCCACGGTCACGGATTGCGGTTTTATAGCCAAGGTTTTCACCAATCCAAATTGGGCAGCCGGTCGAACACCTCCCGCGTGCCTTCAGTCCATTGTTTGCCCAAGGAGCTGAAATACTCATCCCCTACGTCAAAGCGGCGGCGCATCCTGACCTCAAGGCTGTCACGCTGATAACAAACTAAGTCAATCGGCATACCGACGGATAAATTACTGCTCATCGTTGAATCGAAAGAAACGAGGACAGATTTTGCGGCATTACTCAGGGAAGTTGAGCGGGTAATGACCCTATCGATAATCGGCTTCCCGTATTTGGTTTCCCCTGTCTGGAAGTAAGGTGTTTCAACGGTGGCCTCGATAAAGTTGCCCTGCGTATAAATCCGAAACAGACGGGGCGGTTCGCCTTTGATCTGCCCCCCCATGATGAACGAGGCATTGAAACTGATTGCACTTGCCGCCAAATGTTGGCCGTCGCGTTGGTTAATGTCACGCATGGCATCCGACACCCGCATTGCCGCATCGAAAAGCGTTTTCGCACCCCAGAGATTGGGTTTGTCGTTATTTGCGTTCCGCTGTTTCAACACGCTAATTACTGCTTGTGTCCCTGCCAAATTGCCCGAACTCAATAACACGATGACACGGTCGGCAGCGCGTTCAAACACGGTCATCTTGCAAAAACTGGCGATATCATCGACACCGGCGTGAGTGCGCGAATCCGACGCGAATACCAGCCCCGTGTCGAGCATGATGCCTATGCAGTAAGTCATGGTATAAATTAGTCCGGTAATCGTTGTAAAGACAAGGCCTAT
>JAQTNZ010000334.1 GCA_028713595.1 Methylovulum sp.
CATGCCCTGATGCCGGAATTGCCGGTTTATCCGGGCGGTGAAGAGCGCGTGGCCTATCATATTGAAAAAGGCGTACAGGTTTTTAAGCGTTTTTTTGGTTTCAAGCCCAAAGGTTGCTGGCCTTCCGAAGGTGCCATCAGCACCCAGACGCTAAAAATGCTCGGTAAATTTGGTTTTGAATGGACGGCCAGTGGCGGTAGTGTCTTGCGCAATAGCCTGCATTTGCCTGAGAATGTAGCGCCTGCCAGCATCCATCATCCGTTTAAGCTGAAAAACAGCAATATCGCCTGTTTTTTCCGTGACGATGGCTTGTCGGATTTGATTGGTTTCCAATATTCGACATGGCATGCCGATGATGCCGTCGCCGATTTTATCCGCCATTTGGAAACCATCGCCGCTAATGAAGCGCCTGACGCGATTGTTTCGGTTATTATGGACGGTGAAAATGCTTGGGAATATTTTCCTGAAAATGGTTATCATTTTCTAAGTGCCTTGTATAAAAGTCTAAGTAATCATCCTACTATTGAACTAAGCACATTTTCCGAATGCCTAAGGCTCAAGTCGGTAGTCAAGCCATTGGCAAAATTGGTGGCCGGCAGTTGGGTCTACGGCACGTTTTCGACCTGGATAGGCGACATTGATAAAAATCGTGGCTGGGATATGCTGGGCGAGGCTAAAATGGCCTTTGACCAAGCCGTGACCGCCAAACGCCTGTCCGCCAAACAACTGAAAGCCGCTGAAATCCAGTTGGCGGTTTGCGAGGGTTCGGATTGGTTCTGGTGGTTTGGCGATTACAATCCCGGCGAGGCGGTCAGTAACTTTGAAAAACAGTTTCGCCTGAATTTGGCTAACCTATATCGCCTGTTAGGCGAACAACCCCCCTCTTATCTGGCGCTGTCATTCACGCAAGGCTCCGGTGCGCCTGCTATGGGTGGTGCGATGCGTCCAGGCGTTGAACTTTAACTTGAGATCCGCTATTTTGAAACCTACAGACAGTGAAATTTTAAACAAACGCCGTGCTGGCATTTTGTTGCATATCACCTCGTTGCCAGGGGCTGGCAATCACGGTGATTTGGGACGGGACGCGTATTATTTTGTCGATTTCCTCCAAAAGGCCGGCATTAGCGTTTGGCAAACCTTGCCTTTGGGCATGACCCATGCCGACGGTTCGCCTTACCAGTGTTTGTCCGCCCATGCCGGCAATCCCGACCTGATAAGTATTGACTGGCTGGCCCATAAAGGTTGGTTGCCAGCGGCCGCGCAGTGCGAAGATTGTTATGGTCAGCATAAGTTTAATAGGAGCTGCCTGGTCACCAAGGCGTTTAATGGTTTTATGGAACGTGCGGGTCCGCAAGATAGGGACGATTTTGCCCATTTTTGCCAAGATAAGGCCTTCTGGCTGGATGATTTTGCGTTATTTTTGGCGTTAAGGCTCGAATTTAACCAGCAATGCTGGAACCAGTGGCCGGATTATTTCAAAGAAAGGGAGCCTAAGGCCATCAAAGAGGCGCGTATCCGTTTGGGCCATGCGATTGACTGCATCAAATTTGAACAATATGTGTTTTTCCGCCAATGGATGGATTTGAAAGCTTATGCCAACCAAAAAGGCGTGTTGTTGTTTGGTGACATCCCTATTTTCGTCTCTTATGACAGTGCCGATGTCTGGGCGAACCGCGATGTTTTTAAGCTGGAGGACTCAGGGGAAATGTCGGTGGTGGCGGGTGTGCCGCCCGATTATTTTTCCGAAACCGGACAACGCTGGGGCAATCCGCATTATAACTGGATGTTCTTGAAAAAAACCGGCTTTAACTGGTGGGTGGAGCGGATGAAAACCCAGCTTGAGCAGTTTGACATCTTGCGTATCGACCATTTTCGGGGCTTGGAAGCGGCGTGGGAAATCCCCGCCCACGAGCCGACGGCAAAACATGGCGAATGGGTGAAAGCGCCGGGCAAAGCCTTGCTGAACGCGATTAAGGCCGAATTGGGGGCGATTCCGCTGGTGGCCGAAGATTTGGGCATCATCACCGATGAAGTGACCGCGTTGCGGGACGACTTTAACCTGCCCGGCATGAAAATCTTGCAGTTCGCTTTCGGCGGCGGCCCTGACAACCCCTATTTGCCTAACAATTATGAGAAAAATTGTGTCGTCTATACGGGGACGCACGATAACGACACCACGTTGGGTTGGGCCGAGCAACTGGGCGTTGATGAAAAAAAATACGTCTATGAATATTTGGGCAACCCCTTGGCAACCTTGCATTGTGCCTTAATCCAAGCGGCGCTGGCATCGGTCGCCAATCTCGCCATCATCCCCATGCAGGACATTTTGGAGCTGGATTCCAAGCATCGCATGAACACCCCGGGCACTACGGTCGGCAATTGGCAATGGCGTTTCCAATGGGAGCAATTGTCGCCTGAACGCAGCTCGCGTTTGGCGCATTTGGTGGAATTGTTCAACCGCAATTGATGCCGTTTTGCCGTTACCAACGGGGTGGGCATCAGCTTCGCCCCGTTTGTTTTTGTACCGATAAGCGGGCGCTTATCGCCAACGCCTTATGAGCGCATGACCGATCAAGATAAGTTTTTTACTGACATCACCCGTGTTGAAGATTTTGCTTTCGATGAGCGGGTCGCCCGTGTGTTTGATGACATGGTGTCGCGGAGCGTGCCGTTTTACAACGAAATACAGCGCATCCAAGCCGATTTGGTGATGGATTTTCTCCCTAAAGACGCAGGAGTGGCCTGTGATTTGGGCTGCTCCACCGGTACTACCTTGGATTATCTGACCCGCCATCCTAGCTGCCCCGGCTCCGCTTTGTTCATTGGTTATGACAATTCCGCGCCTATGCTGGCGAAAGCCCAAGCAAAACTGTCAGGGCCAGTTGCCAGCGGACAGGTGTCATTACGGCTGGAGGATTTGGGCAACCTTGGCGGTTTGCCCGATTGCCATGTCGTCATCCTTAATTGGGCGTTGCAGTTTGTCCGCCCCATCGATAGGGAAAAGTTGTTAAAGACCATTTTCCAAGCCCTCAGGCCGGGTGGGCTTTTATTGCTGTCAGAAAAAATCCTTACCAAAGACGCACCGTTAAACCGTTTGTATATCGACCATTATTTACAGTTTAAAAAATCCCAAAGCGGCTATACCGATGTGGAAAACCAACGCAAGCGCGAAGCCTTGGAAAATGTGCTGATCCCTTACCGTCTGGACGAAAATATGGCGCTCTTGGAGCGTGCCGGCTTCCAGTACAGGGACACTTATTTCCAATGGTTCAATTTTGTTTGTATGATGGCGGTCAAGGGCTAATTGGGGCAGGATAAGCGCACGCCTGGTCAGGCGAATTCGGACAAGCAAATTTGGATAAATAAGGGTGGAGGCCACGGGTTTGGCGATGCTAAAAAATAACCGCTTTATTAAACAATTGTTCAGCAGTTTCCTGGACTTGCTGCCGATATTGGTCGTGGTGCTGTTTTTCCAAATTGCCATTATCCGCCAGCCGATCCCCGATGTCGCCCATTTGGTCACTGGCACGGTGTTGGTGATTTTAGGCCTCGCCTTGTTTATCCAAGGCTTGGAGCAAAGCCTGTTCCCGCTAGGGGAATCTATGGCCTATGCGTTTGCGCGTAAAGGCAGCGTGTTCTGGTTGCTGACCTTCGCGTTTTGTTTGGGATTTGGCACAACGGTTGCCGAACCCGCCCTGATTGCCATCAGTGATGAGGCTGCACGGATTGCCAGCCAAGGGCATATCATCGGTGACTCCGATAACGCCCGAAAAAGCTACGCCTTGGGTTTGCGCTTGACGGTGGCGCTGTCGGTCGGGGTCGCCATTTTAATCGGCGTGTTGCGCATTATTCGCGGCTGGCCTCTGCATTATCTGATTATCGGTGGCTATTGTGTGGTGACGGCGATAACGCCGTTTGCCCCGGCGGACATTGTCGGCATCGCTTATGATTCGGGGGGGGTGACTACCTCCACGATCACTGTGCCGCTGATCGCCGCCTTAGGGGTAGGCTTGGCGACGGCGATAAAGGGACGTAACCCGATGATTGACGGTTTTGGCCTGATTGCCTTCGCCTCCCTGACCCCTATGGTGTTTGTCATGGTTTACGGGATGTTGCGATGATGGCTTGGCTGCTGCATTTT
>JAQTNZ010000335.1 GCA_028713595.1 Methylovulum sp.
CACGCTTACGAAGACTCGCGTTTTTTGCGCCAATCCAGCCAGATTGATGATGATAAAATTCCGGCTATCGCCGCCCCGGACGTTGCCGCCGAAAAAAATCTGGTTTATCTCAACCCCAACCACAGCACTTTTAACCTGCTGGATAAGATCATTTCATTCGATGACCATCAGCAATCGGTTTATGAGCTGCACCCGCCGCTGATTGTCATTGGTTCGGCGGGTAGCGGTAAGACCGCGTTGACCTTGGAGAAAATGAAGCACGCCATCGGTGATGTGCTCTATGTCACCCAATCGCCGTATCTGGTGAAAAACTCCCGCGATTTATATTATGCCCACCATTACGACAATCCTGAGCAACAGGTTGATTTTTTATCGTTCCAAGAGTTTTTGGAGAGCGTCCATATACCCAACGGCAAGTCCGTCACCTTCCAAGCCTTCCAGCAATGGTTCGCCCGGTTCCGTCAAGGCCAGACCCTGAAAGATGCCCATAAATTGTTTGAGGAATTCCGTGGGGTCATTACTGGGCCTGCCACCGACAAGAGTTGGTTAAGCCGTGAAGATTACCTGAATTTGGGTGTTAAGGAATCTATTTTTCTCGCCGAAGAGCGCGTGGTGGTCTATGACGTGTTTGAGAAATATTTGGACTTTTTGCAGGGGCAGCAGCTGTACGACAGCAATATTGTCAGCCACCATTACCTGCAACATATCCAGCCCCGCTACGATTTTGTCATTGTTGACGAAGTGCAAGATTTGACCAATATCCAACTTTATCTGATTATGAAGTCCTTGCGGCAAGCTTCGGATTTTATTTTGTGTGGCGACTCCAACCAAATTGTCCACCCCAACTTTTTTTCTTGGTCAAAAGTCAAAAGCCTGTTTTATAGGCAGGAAGATTTGCAGGCTTCGGACGGACTGATCCGCATCCTCAACACCAATTACCGCAATTCGCCGCAAGTCACCGACATTGCCAACAAGATTTTAAAAATCAAAAACCAACGCTTTGGCTCTATTGATAAAGAAAGCCATTATTTGGTCGAAAGTAATGGACATAACCAAGGCGAAGTGCTGTTTTTGCAAGACATCGCCTCTATCCGTGAAGAATTGGACAGCAAAACCCGCGCCTCCACACTGTTTGCGGTGATTGTCATGACTGTCGGGCAAAAGCCCGCCGCGCAGGCGCACTTCGGTACGCCTTTAGTGTTCACTATTCAGGAAGCGAAAGGGCTGGAATACGAAAACATTATTTTGTACAACTTTTTAAGCCAAGAGGAAGCCCGTTACCGTGAGATTTGCAAAGGCGTAGGTTTGGCGGACTTGGATCAGGACATCAAATATGCCCGCGCCAAAGACAAGACTGACAAATCTTTGGAAGTGTACAAATTTTATGTCAATGCCCTGTATGTCGCCCTGACCCGTGCCATCAAAAACTTGTATTGGATTGAAAGCAGCCCCAAGCAGCCTTTGTTGGACTTGCTGGGTTTGCGTGATGCCCAAGCCAGCCTACAGCTTGCCAGCCAAAATTCCAGTCTTGATGCCTGCGGCAGGAAGCCCACAAGTTGGAGTTGCAAGGCAAGCAAGAACAGGCCGAACGCATCCGTAGCGAAATCCTCAAACAAAAAAAACCGGACTGGCAAGTCATCACCGCCGCCACCTTACCCGAATTAAAACACAAGGCCCTAGCGGGTAATGACAAAAACGCCCGTATGAGCCTGTTTGAATACAGCTTGATTTATGAAGACCGCGAGAGCATCTTGGCCTTAAGTAAAGCCGGTTTTAAGGCCGCCAAGCAGTTGGACAAAGGCTTGCAGATGCTGCAACAAAAGCATTACATCGCCTATAGCTTTAAAAAGCCCGATGCCGTACTAAAGCAAGTTGACCAATACGGCGCGGATTTTCGCAACCTCTTTAACCAAACCCCGCTGATGGTCGCCGCTTGGATGGGCAATAGCGAAGTGGTCAAGGCCTTATTTGCATTGGGGGCCGATACCGAGAAAGTGGATGGCAACGGCCTGACCGCCCTGCAAATTGCCTTGGCGCAAGCTGACCAGAGCGATGCTTATGCCAGAAAGAAATTAGCCGACATTTACAGTATGCTGGAGCCAACCAGCCTGAGCATCCAAGTCGATGGCAGGCTAATCAAGCTCGATAAGCACAGCATGGAGTTTTTTATGCTCAATCTGATGATTGCGCTGTTTTATCGCGTCATGTCGAAAAAAACGCGCTATCGGCTGGAAGGTTTCGCTACCCAAGACATTATGGATGCCGTGCAGCACATCCCTGCCAGCGTGCTGCCTGAACGCCGCAAAGTGCGGGCCTATTTGTCCAGTATCTTGTCCAAAAATGAAATCGGCAAGGAAGATAAGGGCAACCGCAAGCTGTTTTATCGGGTGCTGCGCGGGTATTATGTTTTCAATCCTAAATTGGCCTTAAAGGCATAAGTATCTACACAAGTTTTGTAACTATCTGATTTTTATACAATTGTTGCTTTTTATCAAATGCGCTAACTATTTGTTTTACAAGGGCTAATAAAAGTTGTGTAGATACTTATGCCTTAAAGGTTGAAGGCGAATGGGTCAATATCTATGATTTATTGCTGATAGATAGGTTGACACCCCAGTACAACACCCAATGGGGCGAGCGTTACAACGACAGCCTTGAAGGCAACATGGCGATAATAAAGGCAGAATTAAAGCGCGTAGTTTTGGCAATGCGCGGGGAATAGCGTGTTGTTGCTTGCGGTATCGTTGTTTTTTTCGCACGCTTCTTGATTTTGGCAATGCTATAGCCTATCCGCCATTAGCGGTGGCAAAAGCCACCGTAATTCCTTACAATATAACTATTTCCCTCCTTCCTTTCAGCCAGTCCACAGGTGCAAGTTTTGCCGCTTAGTCGGTATTTTTGCGCTGATAGTGGGTTTTCAGACTCAAAAATTATGGAACACAACACGTTTATACTTGGAATCCCTGACTTTACTTACGCTGACCTTTACGATGCCAATCGCCTGCAAGATTTGGCGGCGGTGTTTGACGCGTCTGTGCAACGCCATGATGCGCAGTTGTTCGGGCAGTTTGCCGCTTATCGCCAAGCACAGGGCGAAGGGTTTGCCCCTGAGGCGGTGTCTGAACTGCTGGTCAATATGGCCCCTTATGTCGGCCAGTTTGTCGCCAAGCTGTTCAATGTGTCCGCGCAACATGACGGACAACGGGCAACGATTGCCGATGAAATTGAGACTATCTTCACCTATAAGAATGAAGTGGTCGAGAAACTGGGCGTGTATTTTAAAGGCCAAAGCATTGAGGGTTGGGATGTCGCCGCCCTTAACGTCCAACTGGAATGCCTGACTCAAGCCGGCTTTCCCGAAGCGGCGGCGGACACTGATCCCGAACATCGGGTGGCACGGGTCGGGGCGGTTATAGGCAGCCTGTCGGCGCACTATAAGGCGGTTGCCAAAGGTAAGGACAGCACTTATGAAAATGCTGATCTGATAGTGCAAAGCTTGCGCGAAAGGCTGGCGGCAAATACGCAAGCCGCCGTTTTGTTTGCCGATAGTTTGGCGCAAACCGAGGCCGCTGAATTTGTCGCTGGATTGATGGAGTGTGTGCAACGCTGGAGTTTTGCCGCCTCCCATAACAGTGATATAGCCGAGCATTGGTTGAGCTTTAAGTTTCCTGAAAAACGTGATTTTGATGATTTGGTTGCCCATGCCACGGTCGATAAGGGTGAGTTTAGCGCATGGATGGGCGAGCATCGCCGCCGCCGTGATGGTTTTAAGCTGACTGACCCGCGCTTTGGGCAACGGCAGGTGCTGTCGGAAGTCAACCATTGTATTTATTGCCATGAGCGTGATACCGATTCTTGCTCGAAAGGGATGCGCAATAAGAAAACCAACACCTATAAGGTTGATCCCTTGGGCGAGACAACCACGGGTTGCCCGTTGGATGAGAAAATTTCCGAGATGCACTTGGTCAAACGCCGTGGTGACAATATCGGCGCGTTAGCGATCATCATTGTTGACAATCCTATGTGTCCAGGTACAGGGCATCGGATTTGTAACGAGAGTATGAAGGGGTGTATTTACCAAAAAACTGATCCGGTCAATATTCCGCAAATC
>JAQTNZ010000336.1 GCA_028713595.1 Methylovulum sp.
ACTCGGTCATTAGCATGGCGTTCAATCCGGTCATTTTTTAACGAGGATTAGCTTACCTGCTTTACCACCCTTTTTCAGCTATAAATTTTGGGCGGCTTTATGAAAAACTTGATGATCGAGTGATAGGTTGCGTTTGCTGTGGGGGCTGTTTCCGCAATTGATTGCTAACAAGTGCGCAGGCCGCCTTTGCCCCACTGCCATTAAGTTAAGTATTTATCTTAATAATCAATATATTGTATGGGTAAAATACAATGTAGGTCGGGTTAGCGATAGCGTAACCCGACGTGTGCCGTTCGGATAAAGTCGGGTTACGCTATCGCTAACCCGACCTACGATGGCTATATCTAGTTGATAATAAATATAAAAACCTTTAATTTAATGGCAGTGACGCCGGAGCGTGGGAACAATAGGAAATTCATTAACTTAATAGCAGGTCGCCCTTGCCCCCCAGCCCGTCAATTTTCCAGATTGAGTTTTTTAAGCCGATAGCGGAAGGAGCGGAACGATAGGCCCAATTGCTTGGCGGCGGCGGTCTTGTTCCATTTGTTATCTTCCAAGGCGGTAGAGATGGCTTTACGCTCAATGCCTTCCAGATAATCTTCCAACGAACCTAAAGCCGGGTCATAATCGGCGGGGGAGTTGGTGTGTTGGCTGCTGACAGGTAGGTTCAAGTCATCCAGTTCCACTTCTTTGCCATTATATAAGGCCAGCGAGCGTTCCAGAATATTTTCTAGCTCACGGACATTACCCGGAAAGGCATAGTGCTGCAAAGCCGCCAAGGCGGAGGGTGATAGGCTAGGGCTGTTGCCGCCTGTCAACTTTGCCAAAATATGCGCGGTCAGCAAGGGGATGTCGCTGATGCGTTCACGCAGGGGCGGAATGTGCAGGTCGATGACATTGATGCGGTAATACAAGTCTTGCCGGAAACTGCCGTCTTGCACCATCTGGGCAAGGTTGCGGTGGGTCGCGCTTAACAGACGGATATTGACCGGGATTTCTTGGTATTCGCCAACGGGGCGGATTTTTTTCTCCTGAATGGCCCGCAGCAGCTTCACCTGTAGGGACAGCGGCAAATCGGCGACTTCATCCAAAAATAAAGTGCCACCTTCCGCCGCTTGAAACAGGCCTTTTTTGTCACTGACCGCCCCTGTAAAGCTGCCTTTTTTATGGCCGAAAAACTCGCTTTCGATTAATTCATGCGGGATGGCTCCGCAATTGATGGCGATAAAGGGATGGTCGTGGCGGGGGCTTTGCTGGTGGATCAGGCGGGCTACCAGCTCTTTGCCGGAGCCGGATTCGCCGCTGATATACACGGGGGCCTGGCTACGCGCCAGTTTGGTGATTTTGGCGCGGATTTCGCGCATGATGGCCGATTCGCCCAGCAAGGAATGGCGCATTTGCTGGTGCTTTTCTTGGCTGGTCTCGGCCGGTTTTAGGGCATTTTTAATCAATTGTCTTAAAATGGGCAAATCCACGGGCTTGGAAACAAAATCAAACGCGCCTTTTTTCATCGCCAAAATCGCCGTGTCCATATTGCCATGGGCGGTAATCACGGCAATGGGCAACGGTGTCGGCAGCGTTTGGATATGGTCGATCAGTGCCAGGCCATCGCCATCCGGCAAGCGCATATCGGTCAGGCAAATGTCAAACGGGTATTGCTTCAATAGCGTATTGGCCTGGGACAGGCTCTCGGCGCATTGGCTGTCAATGCCCATCCGGTTGAGGGTGATTTCGAGCAACTCCCGGATGTCCGGTTCATCATCTACAATTAATGCCAGTGGTTTTGTCATATTTCAATCAGATTTTTGTCCGAATTTAGCACACAGAGCCGAAAGCAACCCCGATTATTGTCAGTTAAATGATAGCTTAATTTTGCTTGGTTGAGTTCAGCCAATTCTTTGGAAATGTACAGGCCTAAGCCGGTGCCATTTGCGGAGGTGGTGAAAAACGGCTCAAAAAGGTGGTTAAGGTGTTGATGGCTAATGCCTGCGCCATTATCAATGATGTCGATGCAGGGTACGCCATCCAAACTAAAACTTTGTATCAAAATGTGACCCAGTTCCGGTTTTCCGTATTTCAAGGCGTTCTCGCAGACATTGTTCATAATTTGCCTTAAATGGTTGGGGTCAATAAACGCATACAGTGGCGTGGTGGCGTGGGTGAGCTTAAAAGCAGAGGTGCTGCATTGGTTTAACGATAAAAAATTTTTCAGGTAGCGGTCCAGCCAAACGGTCAGTTCAATACGCTCGCGTCTGGAGTCATGGCGTTTGGACAAGCTCAGGATGTCTTCAATAATCACATTGACGCGGCTGCATTGGGTTTGGATGATGTTCAGCAAGCGGTGGTCGGCGCCGGTCAGCTGCTCAGATTCGGCAAGCAATTGGTTGGCGTGGCTGATGGCACCGAGCGGATTGCGGATTTCATGGGCGATACTGGCGGTGAGCCGGCCTAAAGAAGCCAATTTGCCTTGCTGGACACGCTGGTTATACAGCGTGATGTCTTCCAGCATAATCATGTAAAAATTATCATAATGGGTGGACAACAACATGAAATGACCGCTGATGTCAGTGCCGTTAGGGATGGCGATGGCGACAATGTCGCTTTCTGGATCAAGCAGCCAATGCCGGAACGCCCGCGCCAGCTGCGGGGAAATATGGCCTAATTGCTTGGGTGGCTTGATTTGTCGGGTCAGTTTTAAAGCCGCCTCATTGACCATTTGGATGCGTTGTTTCTGGTCGGTGATGATAATCCCCGATTGCAGGTTCTGGATAATATATTGGTTCAGATCCTCCAGCTTGACAATGGTTTTTTGTTGCTGTTCGGCCAGTTGCAGGGAATCTTCACTGCGTTTGGCAAGGATGTAAGACAATAAGGAAATGGTGAAAAAAGCCGCCCCGAGCATCCCCGTATAAGTATAAGAGCTGGGGTCCACCGCTTGATATTGGTCGCTAAAGATGCGTTCGGCGAGCACCGCCAAGCTGGCCAGCGCGGCAAACAGCACCGCGCAAATGCCGCCGATCAGCAGGCCGCCTGAGGCAATGGACACGGCAATCAAGATGCCCAAACCGCTTTTGATGCCGCCACAGGCGTGCATCAGCAAGGTTAGCAAGATAATGTCGGTAAAAATCAACAATTGCGCTTGCGAGGTGTACGAGGTGAGCCGCCAAAAGACACAGGCCATTGAGGTCAGTGTCAGCGCCCAATAGCAGTGGCTGCTGTAACTGTATAAATTATCGTAATAAGTGGTCAGCAAGCCCGGTTCAACACGCTGATAAATCAAGGCGACAAACAGTGTCGCCAAGACCAGACGATAAGCTAAAAACACTTTTAACAGTGTCCACGCTTGCCGTGCCGGGATGCCATAGCCTTTGGAAAAAGGGCAGGGATAGAGTCGTTCAGGAGTATTTATCGCCATAAGCTTATTAATGGATAGCGTTTTATAGAGACTTGGCTAGAATATCCGCCAGCTTTCATCATAACAGCCAATGGCCGCCCGTGGGCCAGGGTTGTTTAGCGATTGTTACCGCACATTCTAATAATAACCGCAACGATTCCCCAATCGTTTTTATAACGTCCGCTAGGAGCAAGCAATGAATATCCATGAATATCAGGCCAAGCAGTTGTTTCAGCAGTACCAAATCCCAATACCCGAAGGCCAGCCCGCCAGTACGCCGGAACAGGCCGAAGCCGTGGCGCAACACTTAGGCGGCGGGGGCTGGGTGGTCAAGGCCCAAATCCATGCGGGCGGGCGGGGCAAAGTCGGCGGGGTCAAATTGGCAACTACGGCGGCACAAGTGGGCCAATACAGCCGTGATTTGCTCGGTACCCGTTTGGTGACACAACAAACCGATGCGGCAGGCTTGCCCATCGCTTCGGTTCTAGTTGAAAAAACCTATCCCATCAAGCGCGAACTCTATTTAAGCTTGGTGTTGGACCGCGCCAGCGAGCGGCTGATTTTTATCGCCTCAGCCGCCGGCGGTATGGACATAGAGACCGTCGCCCACAACACCCCTGAACTGATCTTGACCGTACCTGTGCATCCGGCGGCTGGCCTGCAAGGCTACCAATGCCGCAAAGTC
>JAQTNZ010000337.1 GCA_028713595.1 Methylovulum sp.
TATAAAAACCACCAAAGATACCAGTACAAATGCTTCCCCTAAGGTGTGCAGGACTTTTTCAATAGACGCGTCAACAAATCGCGACACGTCGTAGTTGATTTCGTAGTCCATGCCTTCTGGGAAGGATTTTTTCAACTCCTGCAATTTTTCCTTCACATCCTCAATGACCTTACTGGCATTGCTCCCGTAGTTTTGCTTTAACACAATGGATGCAGAAGGAAAACCGTCTTTATCGGAGTAAATATTATAAAACTCGCTGTTCAGATCGATTTTGGCTATGTCTTTAAGGTGGAGAATCTCGCCTTTCGCATTGGCTCGGATAATAATATCCCCATACTGCTCCGGCTTGTTGTAGCGCCCCTGATAAACCAGTACATACTCTTTGGATTGGGCGGCAATACCCGTACTTTGGCCTATCCGGCCAGGCCGACCAATAATACTTTGGTTTGCAACGGCATCCATCACTTCTTCTGTCGAGACGCTATAAGCCCTCATCCGGTCAGGATTCAGCCAAATCCGCATCGCATATTGACGGGCACCTAATATTTGGGCCTGGGCAATACCAAAAATGCGTTGGATTTCTGGAATAACCGAAACATTCGCATAGTTAAATAAAAATTTCTCGTCCGCGTTTTTGTCTTTGCTGTAAAGGTTGACGTACATAAGCATACTGGGCTGCACCCGATTGACGATCACCCCTTCTAGCTGCACTAACTTGGGCAAGCGGCTCATGACCTGATCCAAGCGCGTCTTCACGTTAACCATGGCAATATTAGGGTCAACACTCAGATCGAACAGCACTTGAATGGTCGATTCACCGGCACTGGTCGCATCCGAAATCAGGTATTTCATGCCAGGAACACCGTTGATGGCGCGTTCGATGGTAATCAGGGACGATTGCACCAGTACGTCGGCGCTAGCGCCTGGAAATGATAATGAAATAGTCACACGAGGCGGTGCAATATCTGGAAACTGGGCAATAGGCAATGATTTAATCGCCAACAGACCCATAAACAGAAACAGCAGCGACAACACGATAGCCATCACAGGTCTTTTGATAAAAATATTAAACATAATTAATCTCTGATTAAAAGGTTACTCTGTATACAATTCCAACTCTGAGCGAACCTTTTCCGGTGGCCTTAAATCAATCTTTACCTCTTCTCCAGGATGCACTTTGCGTAAGCCTTCGAGCAAAATTTTGTCATCCTCTTTAAGACCTTCTTTAAGGATGAACAGATGTGGCACTTCAGCATCGATAGTGATGAGCCGTTGCTCTAGCTTGCCTTCTTGGTTGATGACGTAAACATACGTTTTGTCCATAATCTCAAAGGTCGCTTTTTGGGGGATGAGCAAAGCGTTTTTGTACGGCTTAGACATAAGGATAGTTCCCGTCTCACCGTGCCGAAGAAGTTTGTCAGGATTGGAGAACAGGGCGCGAAACTCGATATTGCCAGCGGTGTTATCAAAATCAGCTTCAATCGTCTCAATAAAACCGGTTTGATCAAAAATTTGTCCATTTGCCATTCTCAATTGGACATCAACGCGGGCGTTATCCTGTTTATGTGCCTTATAGTCTAGGTATTCCGATTCTGGAACGTTGAAATAGACCCATAATTTGCTAATGTCAGACAACGTGGTCAGCAACGTACCTTCCTCAATAAGACTACCGATCCTAACGTCAAAATGATCCATAATCCCATCAAAAGGCGCACTGATGTCGGTAAAGCCTAAGTGAGTTTCCATTAATTTCACTTCCGCATTGGCTCTATCCAATTTTGCTTTTGCCAACGCCAACTCATTGGCCGATACGATATTTTTATCCGCCAACGCTTTGGTATTAAGGTATTCGATATTGATGGTACTCGCTTCAGCTTGCGCTTTGAGAAGTTCCGCCTGATAAATATTGGGCATGATTTTAAACATGGGTTGCCCCTTGTTGACCATTTGCCCTTCATCCACGAAAACATTCTGCAAATAGCCTCTTTCCAAACCACGGACTTCAATATGCCTAATGGCATGAATTTGACAGACGTATTCTTTAATAACGGCGGTGTCTTCGCGAAACGGTGTAGTCGCTTCCAGTATCGGTGCGGCGGCCTCCGGTTTTTCGGTTTCCGCTTGATGGCAACCACCCACTACGAGAGTAGCGATTAGACCTAGGATTACAGATGCTTTAGTGATCATTTTTTATGCTGCTTAGGGTTAGAACTATAAAAAATTGGCTTAACCAACCTATCAGTTTTGTCTGTTACCGAGGCCAATAAAGTCAGACTATAAAACCTATAGACAAAGATCATGCCATTTTATTCTGTCATTTAATGTCAGTGACATTAACGGCATTTTTCGGCACGGCAAAAAAGACACTTTTCTTACCCCTGATAGGGCCATAGTAATATAGACACACCTTAGCTACTGATATGATAGGGGTTTTAAGGGTGTGAAATAGCTTGGACAGCCATTTTTGACGAGAGCCTTGTACCCATCAGCAGAGTCAATACTGCCAACATTGCCAAGATGCACGGGGAGCCGCAAAGTGCGGACAAAAGGTTGGTTGGGTTTATCTTGTGGAAATCAACAATTTTATTCAAACTGTAGCGGTTGATATAAACCCTTACTTTATCTACGGCATAACACAGGCGAGTTTTGCCGTGGCTATTTATGCCGTGGCTATTTATAAGGGTCGAATCTGGCTTGATTGGCGGAAAAAACTAGCCGGCCAACTTGATGAAGTGCAGGTAAGCGGGGAGTTGTCCGCCCGGCGAGTTGCCTCTTGCGGTTCAAAATCAGGATAGCCGTTTAAGATAATGGCTCAGGATGACCACTCATACTTTCTATGGTAATCCTTGATTTCAGCCAGATACAATAACGGCTTGCCTTGCCAAGCAGCGGCTACGGAAGGTAAAAATCCCCTGTCCAGACGGATAGTTTTGGTGCCGAACTTTACCTCGCCATTGGCCAATAAGATGCTTTCATATTCCGCCATAGATAAGGGGTAACGCTGGTCTAGCCGTTGCCCTATCTTAAGCTCGCGTAATTGCTGCTGCCCTTGGGGCGTGGTGATGCCGCTATAGAATTCGGAGCAACACCCTGAGCCATAAGAAAAACAGCCTATCCGTTGGGCTTGGTTGATGTCGGCGTGGTCGATGGTGCTGGCTAAGGATAAAAACACCGTGGCCGCCATGATATTGCCGACCCGCTGGCAGTAGCCCAAGCCTGGGCTGACCCGCCGTTGGAAATCGGTTTCAATGTCGGCGGGTTTCGCTTTGAGCAATTTGCGCATCATCATGCGGTGCGCCCCCTGCACCATACCGCCAAACGGGGTGTGGAAGGCGAGATATTGGAAGGTATCCTGATAATTAACGCCAGTTACCCGTTGCTGGTATTCCAAAAACGCCTGTTCGCAACAATCCAGATAGGACATCAGCGACAAATCGGCATCGCCCGCTTCGGTGTCAGGGGCGGGGCGGCAGGTGTCCATCACTTCATAGCCGTAATAACCGTTGGCCCCAATATCGACTTGAAAAATGACAGGCTTATCGCTGACTAATAAAGCCACCGCGCCCGCACCTGAACTGGGTTCGGCATAAAACCACGATTCATCAACTGCCTGCTTTCCGGCACTGACCATAAATCTGGCAATGTCACTGGCAATCACTAAGGCTTCGGCACCTGGCGACACTTGCGAGAGAATAAAGTTGACCGCCATCTGAAACCCCGCCGTACCCGAATAACAGGCTTGTTTGAGTTCAAAAGCGCGGCAGTTGCGGTTAAGCCCCAAGTAATGGTGGACATAACTGCTCATGGCCTTGCCAAAATCAATGCCCGACTCCGAACAAACGATCAGCAATTCAATCCTATCCCGTTCGGCCTCGCTCAGCTTATCGACCAGTGGCTTGGCGGCATTGATGGCATAAGTGACCGGGTCTTCATAGGGCATAGCCACGGTTTTTTCCTGCATCAGCAAATTGGCAAAACGGCTGGTGTCCAGTTGGCGGTGTTCTGCCAATTGCAGCACGTCCAGACAGGCCATGCCGCCAAAAAAATTCATCGCTTCAATGCCAACTGCCATCATAAGG
>JAQTNZ010000338.1 GCA_028713595.1 Methylovulum sp.
GACATTTCCGGAACCTTCTGTTTTTACGGCATCATCGCTAAGATCGTTGAACCCTCCACCTGCCGCGCTAGTAGCATTAACGCCGCCACCAGAGCCGCCACGACCGCCCGCCACGCCACCAGAGCCACCATACGCTTTAACATGCGCGCCAAACGAACTAAAGCCGCCATTTGTTGCACTTGCGCCACCTGCAACAATAGTAACTGTAACTGTTGACGCTAGTGCCGATACTAATAAAATGGCTTCCTTATATGAGCCGCCACCGCCGCCATTGCTGGTTGTTCCGCCGCCGCCACCAGCCCCCCAAACCTGTACATATGCATATTGTCCGCGACTGGTTGCCGTTGGTTTTGTCCATGTCCCGGAGCTTGTAAAGGTCTGTTGGTCGCCAATAAACAGAGGATTATTACGTAATTTTGTCATTAATCCCGTTGTTATAGGGCTGTCTTGGTCAATTTCTGAATCTGCTATTTCACTATAAGCCATGTTATTTCCTTTATGCTATTTTGTAACCTTCCGAACCATCAGACATAAGCCCAGCATTATCACTTATATAAGCCCCCGTTCTTTTTTCCTCATCAGTTGCGCTAGTAAAATCAACCGAACCGTTAGGCATAATATAGGAGAAATTACCAATTAATCCAAATAATTGTAATTTATAAGTTATTTTATGGCCGCTTTCCACTTCATGTCGTGAAATAACCTGTAACAATGTGGGAAATTCGTTACCCTCATCATCAACAAAACTTCTATGTGTAAAGCGGACTACATCCGCAACATCAAGGGTGCGGTCTTTTGCATCAAGTGTGCATGTAATATAAACAGGATTATCACTAAAGCCCGTTAATATTCTACTTCCTAGCGTGCTAGTTTGCGCCGCGCCTGTAGCACTTAACCACCTTGAAAATATTTTCCTAATCCTTGACTCATTATACTGGTTTACACCTTCTTTATCAAGGTTGGCGCTTATGCGCAGTAAATTAAAATTGGAAATATCGTCAAGCGATTTTGTTGGGTCTACCTGATTGTAATAAGTCCACACTTGCGAAACCCTATCATCAGGGGCGCGGTCAATGGAAACTGAGTCAGCAATGATATTTGCAGCACTGGTTATATCCACAATGGAATCAAGGGAAACCGGCCTTGTAGCTCTAAATCTTATTTTTTGATTAACATCATCCCACCAAATATATACCGCGCATTGCTCGCATAATTCACTTACAAGGGTATTAACCCCTACTGGTTTTGTAATGACGGTATCAACTACCGCATCAACCAGCCATGTATCGGCTTCCGTTTGCCAGTCGGTAAATGTAATATAAGAGGCATCTATATTGCCATAAGTAGTAAGTAAATCATAGATAACATCATCCACCCTCTCTGCTGAATATACTAAACATAATTGCACAAGGTCGTCTGTTGCATGAGAGCTGGCAACCGTATTGCTTTGTCCACGTACAACGGTCATTACATCGCTTACACGTGTGAATGTCATTACTTCTGAGCCGATTGCAATTGAGCCGCTGGCAGGATAGTCGCTACTACCTATGCCCGTTGGTGAGAGTGTTAGTGTCGTTTCAATGTCATCAATATCAGCTAATAAAGAGCCGGGGCTTGCCGCTGGTGCTTGCGCCCTTTTATCGTCAGCAAGTTTCAGTACATCCTTTGCGGTTATTGTAACCCGTCCATCACTATTTACGCCTGTAATTTTATCAATCAAATATGTGCGCGTGCGCATACTGGAAACTGTTTGCCCTACGTACCCCTCGCGCACGCGCAATAACCGATTTTGATAATATAAATTTCGCTGTAAAAACTTAACCCAAAAAGAACTTTTATCTAAGGGGTTAAAGCCGCGCGTTGTTCGATATTTATCAACTAAGGAGTCATTATACGGTATGTCTTTCATTGTAACAGTAACGCTCGCACGTCTGCCTAATGGCGATAGATTGCTATTGCCAGCACCAATATTTAATTCAGTTGGGTTTGTACTAACACTGGCTACAATGGGGATGTATTGCGCCCCTTCCGTTAATGCCGGAAAGCTTGCGCAAGGCGTGCAGAATCGTAAAGTTAATATGTCAGAATCAAAGTTTGTTGTATCTTGACACGTTGAAAATGTATTGTAACATTTTATTGAGCCAGTTACGCCAATGGCCGCTGTACATGGCGCGCTTCCGTAGGTTAACGAACAGAAACTCTGGTCGATTTCCACAATCGTTATCGGTTCCCTGCCTAATGTATTTTCATCTACCATTATTCAATAAATCCTTTCACTTCAAAAGAAACGTCCATTAATCCAGCCTGCCCGCTGTTTTGTGGTGATATATCTGCATCAGTCCATACATAGCCTATTTCATCGGCGTAATCGCCCGGCCTCCAAGCCCAAAAGAATGGATAGCTTCTTGCTGCCTCTATAAATGGCTTAAAAGTAGCACGTATCCATGTGGGTGTTAAGTTTTTTAATGCGATTGATGTGCTTGCGCCCTGCCTGATAATCGTGCGCCCCAACCACTGGCCACCCTCGCTTTTATTTGGCCTGATAACTGTGTTTTTTGATAATGTTATAGGTGAGTGGCCGCCATATATGCGGCGTTCAACCTCAAGCACTTTGCCTAAATATACAACGCCTATTGCCGGGTTGCCAGTGCCGCCTGTTATTGTTAACCTGAAATTATCAGAGGAAACCTCGTCAAACAGGAACATAATAACGCCATTTCCGTCTGTATCGGCTGGCAATACCTCGCCAAGGCTAACCCATGTTGCCGGACTTGAGTTGTCCAGATATTCCAGCTCTATTGCAAATCCATATGTATCAAGCGTGTGCGCCGCTATGCCGAAATAATCAACATCTTTTGCGGCGTCAAAGGTAAAAGTCAATGTTGCTGTAACGGCGGTTGGTTCCCAGTAACTCCACGTCAACCCATTTACTATATTATCGGCTTCATGGTCAGTGGCCTCGGTTGACGGCGTGATTGTGCAATCTGCACCGCGCAATAAATTTTCATAGCCAATACGTGGGTGGGTTAAAGGTAATGCCGTAATGCTTGTGCCTAGCGCCAAACTACCTGATATTACTAATGTCATGACACCCTCAAACTTTTAATTACTGCACCATCAGAAACGGCATCATTTATTTTAGAAATAAGGCTATTTACTTGTGCGCCCGTGAATAAATCCGCCGCACCAAAGCCACTTAATGTTATATCAAGCCCGCTTGAACTTCCGCCACCGCCGGGCGCTGCAAAGCCGCCACCGCCAGTGCTTGCTGCTGCGCCGCCTGTTGCTGCGCCGCTCGCACCACCTCCGCCACCACCACTAAAGCTTTGTGAGCGAATAGTTTGTATTTGCGCTAATCCGGCGGCTGCAACCGTGGCCGCCGCCACAAGATTCATTGGATAGGGAAGCTTTAAAGCCTCCGCCGCGCCTTGTGCTGTGGCCACTATCGCATTCGCAATGCCAGCCGCTTTATTTAGTTCAAAAAATTTCTTGTTATGTGTGCCCGCCGATTGCAACATAGAACCAAAGGCATTGGTTAAAACGCCGACCTGCGCTAAGCCGCTAACCTTCTGTGCATTTTCCAATTGCTTAAAGAAATTTGTATAGCTTGACATTAATTGGCCTTGCGAATTTTCAGTAATTGTACGCCGCTCCGCCTCCGCCGCATCTTTTATGGCAGTCAATGCCGCCTCATGTGCCAGCATGGTTTCGGATTCTAAGGCATTAAATTCTTCTAAGGTTATTAGCTTGTTGTCGTAAAATTCTTGTAACTTTTCAGTGCTGGCAAGATAATTTGCATCCTCAAGTTCTGTTTTCGTCATTAATGATTCTTGAAAGGTTGCAAGCTCATCTTCAAGGCTTTGACGTTTATCTTCTGCCGCTTGGGCAGCGGCCTCTTTTGCACTTGCTGCCGCCTTAGCGGCCTCTTTTGCCGCCTTCTTTTTTTCTTCATCAGTTTGAGGTTCTGCTCCCTGAACCTCTTTACCAAGGATAACGGCATTGTTAAAATTAGCTCCCTGAACTTCGGTTCCAATAATGCCACCCTTAGTTACACCTTGTAATTTTAATATTTTTT
>JAQTNZ010000339.1 GCA_028713595.1 Methylovulum sp.
CAACTGAGCGCGAAGGCGGGGCCGACAAACGTCCCGGTACGTTTGCTGATATACCGCCCGTCAAGCTTAAGGCCTTGGTAGCCCAATTGCCATTCCATATCGTTGCGGCCTTCGTTGAGCTGGCTTCTTCCTGGGGCTAAGGAAGGCAAGCCTTGTTGGCTCAAGCTGTCTTGTTGGATGGGCGAGCTGATGCCATCGGTATCGGTATGGTTAAAATGTAACGCCGCTTCGGTGCTGTTGTCATACTGCTTACCCCATGAGGCGCGGTATTGTTGGGCGCCAAAACTGCCGGCACCCACTGAGGCGTGTAGGCCATTTAGGTCTTTGGCGTTTTGGGTGATGATATTGATGACCGCCATAAAGGCATTGGCGCCATAAAGGGCCGAACCTGGGCCGCGCACCACTTCGACCCGCTTAATGGTGTCGACCGGCAAATCATCATAAACCCAAGTGCTGCCGGCGTTTTGCAAGTTATGGTCTAAGGGATGGCCGTTAAGCATAAACAGCACCTTATCGGAGAACAAGGTCTTGACCCCGCGCACTTCGATTTCCCGAATCCCCAGCATGGATTGGGTAACGCCAATGCTTGGCACCAACCGTAGCACGTCCAATAAGTTACGCGCCCCGATATGGCGGATATCGTCTTGGGTGATGATGGAGGTGGTCGCCACGGTCTTTTCGACATTTTCTTGCAATTTTGACGCAGTGACGACAATGTGCCGTTCGGCGGCCAGGAATTTCAGCTCATTTTCCAGCTCCGCGTCACCGTCCACGCCGCCTGCGTAAGCCAGTTGCGGCACACCCAATGCCAAACACAAGCTTAAGGCATTACGTAAGGCCCCCCCATTGCCGCTAAGGCTAAAAAGATGGTTGGGCAATAACGGTTTCATTGGTTGCTCGGCCATAACGGCTGGATGTCTGTAGGGGTTTTGGCGGTTTGCCAAGCCGTTGTCCGGTAATGATGAGTTGGACAATGTTGTTGTTTTCTAAGGGCCGCTCCCGCAATTGGGTCAGCAAACCGGCAAAAATAGGGTATCTGCGGATGGCGATGACCAAGCGTTGCATTTCGGTCGGATAATGGGTCGGGTATACCAATAGTTGGTATTGTATGTGGTCAACTTCGATGCCAAACAGCAAGGAAGGCAATTCTTGGATGACATACTCGGCCAAATCATGGCAACGTTGCGCGGTTACGGTTTTGCCGGTCGAACGGATAAAGCTTGTCACCAATGCTAAAATAAGCTCCTGCAACGGCCCGCCTTGTCCAAACTCGCTGCGCACCTGCGCGACTTGCCGCGCATATAAGTCGGTGGTTATTTCAGGCCAGCGCACAAAGCGCAAGCGTTGGCTTTGCTCTGGTGGCAAACAGGCCGCCGCTTGTTGCCAATGGCGAATTTGCAGGGTGCTGTCATGCTGGACTTTTTTGACGCAATTGCCGCCGCTATAATGTTTGAAAGCCTTATAATTGATCACGGCAATGTCATCCGCGATCAGGATAGGCACGATGGGTGATGGGCTACGCAAAACCCAAGCCAAGATTTTTACCGTAAGCTCTAGCGGCAACACGCGGTTACTGACACTGATGCCAATAAAAGGGCGGTGGCGGTGGCTTGCCAAGACGCTGTTGCCATACCCGCCGTATTGTTCGGAAAGGTAAGCTTTCATCGGTCTATAGTGCCTCTTGTACCGTTTCGGTGATGACGAACAGCTTGGCAAAACCGCTGATGTCGAAAACATCCCGTAACAAGGCGTTAAGTGCGCATAATTTCACCGAGCCTTGCAGCGTATTAAGGCGCTTGGCGATGACCAGAAACACCCGCAACGCGGCGCTGCTGATGTAGTTGACGGCGGCAAAATCAAACACCAAGCGTGTGGCCCCGCCGTCTATCTGCTCCAGGCAGTATTGCTCAAGTTTTTTGGCGCTGGCGGCATCGATCCGTCCCGCCAAAGCGATCACTAGGCAACCCTCCTGAGACGCTGATGAAATGGTTAGCATAGCGTAAATGTCCTCTTTATTTAATCAATTAGTCGTTAAATAGCAAATGGAGCCCGCACTGTGTGCCGTCATGGCGGACTTTGGCCTGATCGGCCAAGTGGTGCAGCAAATAGCCTGCCATGTGCAGCACCGCATCGTCATCCAGGAGCATTTGCTCATGGCTAGGCGGGTGGGTCATAAGCTCCAAAGGTTTGCCAGTGTAGTTTAAAATGACGGTAAAAGTATACTCATTAAAAATGGTTTGCAGGCAAATTTTGTCGGTATTGCCGTCTTCTGTCTCCAATAGCCCGTATTCGGTCAAAATTTCAAACGCTTGCCAAGTGGCATGTTCGGCACGGCTGACAGTTTCCGGGCTGGCCCCCCAGCTTTTGCCCTGTTCCTCCAAAAAGGCAATCACCTCATCCAGTGAGCTGTGCAAGGCATCGAAGCGGCGTTGTTTATGGGTATGGTTTTTGATTTGGAACAGTGCCGACAGCAGCACCGCGACCAAAATGCCTAGGCTGACCCCTGAAAACAATAGGGTTTTGAGAGTCATCCAAGCATCATGATGTAAGGGGCGCAAGATCGATTCATAGCTGACCCCAAAAATCAGGCCTATACCCAAAGCCAGTGTCTTACGGTTGTCCAATAGCCTTGACGCGATTATTTGCAGGCCTGATAAGGCGGTGAACGAAGCCAAAAAAATCAGCGCCGCACCCATGACGGGCAAGGGCAAAATCTGCCAAAAGACCATGGCCTTGGGCATAAAGGCAATAGCCACCATCGTGGCCGCCAGCCAATAAGCCAAGCGGCGGCTGGTGCAGCCTGTGGAAGCCGCCAAGCTGACCGCGCCGCCGCTGGAAGTGAGCGGCAGACCGTTCAGGAAGGAGTTGCAGACATTGGTCAGCCCTTCGGCGAGGATGCCTTGCTTGACCGATTGCAGGTCTGGACGTTTCCAGTCGGCATCGTTAAAGCGTTGTGCCGCCACCAAAGCGCCAAACCCGTGCAGGGCGAGGAACAGGCCGGTGATGATGGCCGGCAACAGGGCTTGGCTGTCAAAAGCCCAGCCGATATTCATAGGCCTAGGCCAATAAAACAAGGGGGCATCATAAAAAAGCGCCCACGCAGAGGCGGGGATGGCATCCGTCAGGCAACTGCCGATAAGACCCGCCAACAAGCCCAAAAACGCCGAGAACAAACGCAGCACACCCGATGACCAGACATTAAAAGCGATCATGGTGCCTAAGGTTAGGGCGCATAATAGCCCTTGTTGCTGTCCGGCCAAGCCGGTTTCGCTGTCCAGCATCTGTTTTATGGCATAATGCCCTAGGCCTAGGCCGATCAGCAATACCGCCAGTCCTGCGACCTGTACGGTCAAGACGCTTCTAAGCCGCTGGAACAGCCAAGCAAAAGCCATCTGGGCAACTCCCACGACCCCCACCATGCCAAACACAGCCTCCAGGCCGCTGTGGGTTTTGACCAGAAGCAGTCCGGCAAACGTTGATGAAGTGGCCTGTAAGGGGCAGAAATACCCAGAACCGATACCATAAAGCTTTGCCGTTTGCAGGATGACGCCAAGGGCTGAAGCCAAAAGGGTCGCCGAAACCAATTGCAGGGATTGTCCAGCATCTAACCCCAATTCCCGGGCAAATAATGGTGATATGACCAAATACACGCCCAGAAATGACATTTGCTGCAAGGCCAGCACCAGCAGGATGCGTATAGGCGGTGTATCACGCGTACCGTATAGGATGTTGTCGGGGGTGCGCATAGCTTGGCAGCTGGTGGGCACCTAATCGATTACCGGCAAAAAGTCGCTATGGTCGGCGCTGGTGGCCCATAAGTCACTGTTTTCCAAATCGAACCACCAACCGTGCAAATTTAAAGTTCCGGCTTCAATGCGTTCGTTTAACCAAGGGTAGGTCTTAAGATTGTCTAAAGAGCCACGGATAGCCGCCCGCTCGACCAGATGCTGGTGTTCGCACAAACCGTCCAGATCGAGTTCGCGCACCGAACAACCGCATCCTGCCTTGTTTTCGGACAATGGCCCCAAAACATAACGGTAACAGCCGTCCATGGCGATGGATACCCAA
>JAQTNZ010000340.1 GCA_028713595.1 Methylovulum sp.
ACGCTTGGGCGCCGACACGGTGGTGATTTCCAAAAATGCCGAAGACATGGCCGTCCACGCTGGCAGTTTTGACTTTATCCTCAATACCGTCGCCGCCCCGCATAATCTGGATGCCTATACCGCTTTGCTCAAACGGGACGGCACCTTATGCTTGGTCGGTGTGCCTGACCAGCCGCATCCTTCCCCTGCCGTTGGTAACTTGATTTTTAGGCGGCGCAGCATCGCCGGTTCCTTAATCGGCGGGATTAAAGAAACCCAAGAAATGCTTGATTTTTGCGCCGCGCATAATATCACCTCGGATATTGAACTGATCCCTATCCAACAGATCAACGCCGCCTATGAACGGGTATTGAAAAGTGATGTGAAATATCGCTTCGTGATTGATTTGGCGAGCTTGGCACAGGGGGGTAGCCATCTCTCGCCATACGTTTTGCATAGCCACTGAGGTGACCCTATACAGACGTTGCCCTGCAACGTCTGCCCCTTTTTTCCGTCCCTAACAGTGAGTGCTATCCTATCCTATTGAAAGCTATAGCTGTTCAGTGGCTGATAGGGTTGTCTAGTTAAAACAAGCAAAAGTTATGCAAGCCTACTTCAAAATAGCGCAAATTTAAGTTATGCTGGCAAGACTTCCCATCTTCTTATTTATCCCCATACAATAATGACCGAATCTGCTTCCCCGACTATATTACTGGCCCATTTAACCGAAGTGCGCGGCAATGGCATGGATGCCAGGGTCACTGAAGAGCATACCAATGGCAACCCCTTAATTACGGTGGGTGACGAGACTATGCTCGCCGCCCATATCGGCGGCTATGTCGCCATCCGCCAAGCCGATATTGCCATCGTGGCCTTGGTGTTTAAAATCTGGGAGCAAGACCGTTATAGCGACAAGACTGTGCGTTTGGTTGACCGTTATATTTCGCTGATTCCGGTTGGCGAGATTGCCGATGATGGCACGTTTGTGCGCGGGGTACGCCATTATCCTACCCCAGGCGCCCAAGTGTTTGCGGTCGGGCTGAAAGAAATCAACGCCATTTTCTCCAGGTTTCGGGCCTACGAATTTTACATCGGGCAATTGGCGAGCCATAAGGATTATCAGATCAGCTTAGACCCCAGGGCTTTCTTTGGCCGCCATTTTGCCATCTTGGGGCAATCCGGTTCGGGTAAGTCGTGGACGGTTGCCAGCCTGATCCAAAGCACCATTAAGGCCATGCCCAATAGCCACATGATTATGCTGGATCTGCACGGCGAATATGGCTGGAAAACCCCTAATGGCCACATTAAGTCGGCGTTTCCCAGCCATCAGGTCAATTATGTCGATGCCACGGAAATGGAGATGCCCTACTGGCTGATGAGTTACGGCGAATTGGTGGATTTGTTCGTTGACCGTGACGACAAAAACGCGTCCATGCAAATGTCTTATATGCGCGAGATCATCCAACAGCTCAAACGCAAAGAAGGCCAGCGTATCGGTTTGCCGACGGTGTCGGTGGACACGCCGATTTATTTTGCTTTGGCGGAAATGTATATGCACTTTAAGTCGGCCAACGAGGAGAGGCGTGATTTTGGTAAGGTGCAGGGCGCGTTGTTCGGCGTGTTTGACGAGTTTCTGATCCGTATGCAAAGCCGCTTTAACGATGTCCGTTATGATTTCTTGCTCAAACCGAAAATCCGCAACACCTCGGAAAGCATGACTTCGCTATTGCGCAAATTTGTCGGCTTGGGCGAGCATAAGGCCAATATCAACATTGTCGATTTAAGTTCGGTGCCGACCGACATCCGTCCCGCCATTTCCGCGCAAGTCGGGCGGTTGGTCTATGAGTTTAACTATTGGAACCCACAACGCCGTGATTTCCCTATCACCCTGATTTGCGAAGAGGCTCATGCCTACATTCCCCGCGAAAAAGGCGGCCAATTTGACGGCACCAAAAAAATGATGGAACGGATTGCCAAAGAAGGCCGTAAATACGGGGTGTCCATCGGCGTGGTCAGCCAACGTCCGACCGAATTGTCGGAAACCATGCTCGCCCAATGCAGCTCGTTTATTTGTCTGCGTACCTCTAACCCCGATGACCAAGCCTACATCAAACGGCTGATGCCGGAAGCCGAAGGTGATATGGCGGACGTGTTAAGCTCGTTAGGCCGTGGTGAGGCCTTAGTGTTAGGCGAAGCCGCCCCCTTGCCGACCCGGGTGCAGATTTACCGTCCTAATCCAGAACCCAAAAGTAATGATGTTGATTATTACAGTAGCTGGCGTGATGGGGCGCATGATTTGGATGTTGAGGAGATTGTCCATTTGTGGCGGACGCAGACGCGCAAATAGCGTCTATACTTCAAATGGTCACGTTTTCGGTTTTAGTGTGAAGGGGCGAGGGTCTCCCTGTCCGCTAGTTGCGGTCAAGAGACCCATGCTCCAAAAGCCAAAAATTTGACCGTTCAGAGTATAAGCCAGTTTGGTTTGGCAAAATTTAACTATTCTATTGGACAAAAAACCGTTGCAAATATTTTCCGGTGTGGGACTTAGGATGCGCCGCCACGGTTTTGGGGGTGCCTTCCGCTACCAGCGTACCGCCGCCGTCACCGCCTTCAGGGCCCATGTCGATAATCCAGTCGGCAGTTTTAATCACGTCCAGGTTATGTTCGATGACAATGACGGTGTTGCCGTGGTCGCGTAGGGTGTGCAGCACACCCAGCAATTGCTTGATGTCGTGGAAATGCAATCCAGTGGTCGGTTCGTCAAGGATATACAAGGTCTTGCCGGTGTCGCGTTTGGACAATTCCTTGGCCAGTTTGATGCGTTGCGCTTCGCCACCGGAGAGGGTGGTGGCGTTTTGCCCTAAGGTGATGTAGCTTAAGCCGACTTCCATCAGGGTTTGCAGCTTCCGCGCCAGGCTGGGCACGGCACTGAAAAACGCCGCCGCATCTTCCACGGTCAGCACCAGCACCTCATGGATGGTTTTACCTTTGTAACGGATGTCCAAGGTCTCACGGTTATAGCGTTTGCCGTTACAGTGTTCGCAATGCACGAAAATATCCGGCAAAAAGTGCATTTCCACCTTAATCACGCCATCCCCGGCACAGGCTTCACAGCGTCCGCCCTTGACGTTAAAGCTAAAACGTCCGGGCGTGTAGCCGCGTGAGCGCGATTCGGGGGTGGCGGCGAACAGTTCGCGGATGGCGGTGAACAAACCCGTATAAGTGGCGGGATTGGAGCGGGGGGTGCGGCCTATGGGGCTTTGGTCTATGTCCACCACCTTATCGAATTGCGCCAAGCCATCGATGCTGTCACAGGGGGCGGGGATAAGGCTGGCGCGGTTAATCAGGCGGGCGGCATGGCTGTATAAGGTGTCGTTGACCAGCGTTGATTTACCGGAACCGGACACGCCGGTGACACAGGTCAACAGGCCTACCGGAAAGCGGATGGTGACATTTTTTAAATTGTTGCCGTGGGCATTGTGCAAAGTGATATATTTGTCGGGATTGACCGGCGTGGTGGTGGCAGGGACATCAATGCCCAACTGGCCGGACAAATACTGTCCGGTCAGCGAGTCTGCATGGGCAAGAATATCCGCCAAGCTGCCTTGGGCGATAATCTGCCCGCCATGTACGCCCGCACCTGGGCCAATATCAACGATATGGTCGGCGGCGCGGATGGCATCTTCGTCATGCTCGACGACAATCACGGTGTTGCCCAGGTCACGCAAGCGGAACAAGGTGCTTAACAGCCGTTCGTTATCGCGTTGGTGCAAGCCGATGGACGGCTCGTCCAGCACATACATCACCCCGACCAGCCCCGCGCCGATTTGGCTGGCTAGGCGGATGCGCTGGGCTTCGCCGCCCGACAGGGTGTCGGCGCTACGGTCTAGGGTCAGGTAATCTAAGCCGACATTGACCAGAAACTCCAGCCGCTCTTGGATTTCCTTAACGATTTTGACCGCAATCGCGCCACGGTGTCCGGGCAGGTTAAGGGCGGCAAAAAACGCCAATGCTTGGCGGATCGGGTAACGGGTGATCTGCTCTATCGCGTGGTTGTCAACGAACACATGCCGCGCCGCCACATTT
>JAQTNZ010000341.1 GCA_028713595.1 Methylovulum sp.
CCTTCCGAAAAGCATCTCTCCGGCAGGGATTTGGGGCGTATGGAACCCACCCCTTCACTAAAGTATAGGGCTGCTGGATGACGGGTGGAAAGCAATATTGACGAATGTTAAAAACTTGATGATCGAGATGTAGGATTGCCGTTGATACCCTGTTTCAGGTTTTGCGTAGATATTCATCCTGCCCGCCCGGCTTCATCAACCCCATTGATGAATTTTTGACCCGCGCATAAGCCATAAAGCTGGCAAACGCCATAGCCTTAAAAATTGTCGGGATTTTTTATCGACAACCGACAATTGCCCCGCTTATACTCTGCATTTAATCAAATGGCCTGAGGTTAACAACCCTTTCATCAACCTTAAAAGTATAGGTTTACTTATGTGTTTTAGTGCAAATATGTCGCTCGGCCTGGGCATGGTCGGTTTTGCCGCGTCTGGTCTGACTTTTCTCGATAAAAAAGAAGCGCTGTGGGTGCGATCCGCCAGAGCCTACGCCATTTTTCATTTTTCCCTGATGGAGCTGATCCAATACTTCGCCTATCCGGTGGCCGACCAATGCGGCTATGGCTCCAACTTATTCTTAAGCGAGTTATCGACCTATCATATCTGTTTACAAGCCTTTGCCATCATGCCGGCGCTGGCGACCTACTCGTCCGATCCCACCGCCCTTAAACGCGCTGCCATCTTGGGGGGAGGACTGAGCGCCATCTTTTTGGTATGCAGCACATTGCCGCCGAATTGGCAGCTGTTCACCGAACACTCGGCCTTTATCGGCAATATCATCGCCTGTCTGCGCACGGGCAAATACCATATCGCCTATAACATCACCAGCGCCTTTGGCGAATTGGTCATGTATGGCTCTTTATTCGCCTTGGCATTGAGCGGCTTCGTCTGGAAAAATAACAAAAAAATGGCGACCTATCATTTTGTCATGGCGATTTTGACCCTGTATGTGCCGCAATGGGTGTTCGGTGTCAATACCGGCGAAGCGGCGGCGATTTATTGTTTCTACTCCATCCCCATCACCGCCAGCTTTATGCCCCCGTTCAAAAAGTTCTTTACCGCCCCAAGCTATGATTATGAAAAAACGGCCTCTTTGGAGGAAGTGGAAGAAAATGCTTAAAGCGCCTGTCAATGGCCTTAGCCTCACTGCACTATCTTAGCGTCAAAGCAACGCCAACGGGGTGGCCCGGCTAAGCTTTTTAGGCCATCCCGATAAAAAACCAAATTACCAAGCCGCCGACCCTATATAATAGGCGGCTTTCCCCTCCCTTAGCTTTTCACCCATTATTCATGCCTTTATTACGCTTAACCAACACCTCCATCGCATTTGGCACCCATGCTTTACTAAAAAACGCTGATTTCCAGCTCGATGCCGGCGAACGGGTCGGTTTGCTAGGCCGCAACGGCGAAGGCAAATCAACGCTAATGAAGATCATTGCCGGCAACATCTACGCCGACCACGGTGACATCTGGCGGCAACCCGAATTGCGGCTGGCATGGCTGGAACAGGCTCCCGAACTGCCCGACGGTGCGACCATCTATGATGCCGTTGCCGACGGCCTGGGCGAATTGGGGCACTGGCTCACCCGCTACCACGCCTTGTCGCTGACTATGGACTACGAAGACCCCAAAGCCTTGGATGAGCTGGGCGACTTGCAACACAAACTCGAAGCCCATAACGGCTGGCACTTCCAGCAACGGGTCGAAACCACCCTCAGCAAGCTCGGCTTGCCGGGGGAATTGGATGTCAACAGCCTCTCTGGCGGTTGGAAGCGGCGGGTCGCCTTAGCCCGCGCCTTAGTCATCGACCCCGAAGTGCTGTTATTGGACGAGCCGACCAACCACCTGGATTTTGAAAGCATCAACTTGCTGGAAGAACAAATCCTCAGCTTTCAGGGGGCCGTCCTATTTGTCACCCATGACCGCTCATTTTTACAACGGCTGGCAACGCGTATTGTTGACTTAGACCGTGGAAATTTAGTATCTTGGCAAGGCACTTATGACGACTACCTGCGCCGCAAAGCCGCCGCCCTAGAAGACGAAGCCAACCAAAACGCCGAGTTTGACAAAAAACTCGCCGAAGAAGAGGTATGGATACGCCAAGGCGTAAAAGCGCGGCGTACCCGCAACGAAGGCCGCGTCCGCGCCCTGGAAAAATTACGCGCCGAACGCGCCGAACGCCGCAATACCCAAGGCACCGCCCGTTTGGCGATGGAAAAGGCCGATGCCTCCGGCAAAAAAGTCATTGAAGTCAAAGATATTTGTTTTGGCTATGGCGAAAAAACCCTCATCAAAAATTTCTCCGCACTCATCCAGCGCGGCGACAAAATTGGCCTGATCGGCGCGAACGGCGCGGGCAAATCCACCCTATTAAAATTATTGCTCAAACAGCTCGAACCCAACAGCGGCAGCGTAGAGCAAGGCACACGTCTGGAAATCGCCTACTTTGACCAATTGCGTGACCAGCTCGACCCTGAAGCCACAGTGGCCGAAACCGTCGCCAACGGTAGCGATTATGTCGAAATAGCCGGCAATAAACGCCACGTCATGTCCTACTTAAGCGACTTTTTGTTCGCCCCTTCCCGCGCCCGCTCCCCCGTCAAAAGCTTGTCAGGCGGCGAGAAAAACCGCCTATTGTTGGCGCGGCTGTTCACCAAACCCGCCAACCTCATCGTTATGGACGAACCGACCAACGACTTGGACTTGGAAACCCTAGAACTGCTGGAAGAAAAACTCATCAACTACGAAGGCACCTTATTGCTGGTCAGCCATGACCGCGCCTTTCTCGATAACGTCGTCACCAGCATCTTCGTCTTGGACGGCTCCAGCAAAGTGCAAGAATTTATCGGCGGTTACACCGACTGGATAGCCTATTGCGACAGCAAACAACAGGCGGCCACCGCGCCCGCCGTGAAAAAACCTCAATCCAATCCAGCGGTCGGGTCAGCCGCCAGCGCGAAAAAGAAAAAACTCAGCTACAAAGAACAGCAAGAGCTGAAACAATTGCCCGAACTCATCGACCAACTGGAAACCCAGCAAGCCACCCTGACCCAACACATAGGCGACCCTGATTTTTATAAAAACGCCCCGGACAAAGTCAATAAGACCTTGGATGACCTAAAAAAATTGGAAGCCCAGTTAGAGAAAACCTACCAACGCTGGAATGATCTGGAAGCCGCCAACTAAGCATAAAAACGCAAAACGGCTTGCAAAATAGCCCAATTTGCCTTATTCTAATTGGCTAATCTGTAGCCCTACAGAAAGTGTCAGGAGAGATGGCCGAGCGGTCGAAGGCGCACGCCTGGAAAGTGTGTATACGGTAACGTATCGAGGGTTCGAATCCCTCTTTCTCCGCCAAACAAGCATCCGCCGGGGTGCAAAGCAGTACAAAAACCCGCAAGCCGCAAGGTTTAGCGGGTTTTTTATTGTCCGGTGAAGTGCAACCGAGTACATTGACATACCGCCATTTGTGGCGGTATAAATGGCGGTATATCCCATATTACTGGAGCTTATACCGTCATGCCCTTATCAGATACCGCCATTAAGAACGCGAAACCCAGCCCTGACAAGCCTTATAAGCTACCCGACGAAAAGGGCATGTACCTGCTTGTCCATACCAACGGCGGCAAATATTTCCGCTTGGATTACCGTTTTTCCGGTAAACGCAAAACCCTTGCGCTTGGCACATATCCCGAAACTACCCTTAAAGCCGCCCGTGACAAGCGAGATACCGCCAAAAAGCAAATTGCTGGAGGTGTTGGCAACCTTGCGGCGCATTGTTGACCGTGGCGCAATTGAGACCGCCGCCAGAACCAAGCAATTTATCGGGCAAGCCATCCGCTACGGTATCGCCACGGGTAGGGCAGAGCGTGACGTGACCGCCGACTTGCGCGGGGCTTTGCCTTCGCCCGTGCGCGGCCACTATCCGGCGATTACCGAACCTAAGCCATTGGGCATAAGTATCTACACAAGTTTGTAAATACAATGGCATGATGGGCAATGATTTTAAAAAACACTGGCGGGAGTAGACCCGCGCCTCATCAAGCGCCATCAG
>JAQTNZ010000342.1:0-2107 GCA_028713595.1 Methylovulum sp.
GTCTGGTGCCAGATCCTTATGTCCGGCAATAAAGCCGCCGCTTCGGGGACAACTTCATTCAATATCTGCGCCCCTAAACTGCCACCCACCACTAAAATATTCAGCGGGGTCGGCATCGGTTGCCGGTTAATCTGTGCTTGCACAAACTGCTTTCTTAAAGGATTGCCTGTACATTGGGCCTTCACTTTCTTAGGGAAGCTGCTCGGAAACGCTTCCAAAACTTGATTGGCCATTTTTGCCAACAGGCGGTTAGTTGTCCCCGGCACACGGTTTTGTTCATGGATAACCAAGGGGATTCCCAATAACCACGCCATCAAACCACCAGGGCCGGCCACAAACCCGCCCATACCCAACACCACATCAGGTTTGCGCCGGCGCAAGATTTTCACCGCTTGCAGGCAAGCTTTGCACAGTTTGAGCAAGGCCGTAACTTTCGATAACAGGCCTTTGCCACGCACCCCCGCCACTGCCAACCAATCTATCTCTATGCCTTGTTCGGGGACGACACGGCTTTCCAAACCTTTTTGCGTACCTAGCCAAGTGACTTGCCAACCTTGTTCAAGCAACGATTGCGCCACTGCCAAAGCCGGAAACACATGCCCACCCGTACCGCCTGCCATAATCACAATCCGCTTCATGCCCGCGCCTTGACCCTGACACGCGGTTCCGGCAAGGTGCTGGCATTAATTTCGGTCACTTCAGTGTAAACCCGAAACAACAAGGCCACCGCGCAACACATAATCATCATACTGCCACCACCGTAACTCATCAGCGGCAAGGTCAGTCCTTTGGTAGGGAGTATCCCCATATTGACACCCATATTGACGAACGCCTGAAAACCAAACCAAATTCCCAAGCCATAAGCGACAAACGCCGAGAACTGCTCCCCCGCTTTTTCCGCCGCCACGGCTATCGTAAACGCCCGCCATACCAGCAAGGCAAACAAACTGATCACTGCCATTACACCCAACAAACCCAGCTCTTCGGCAATCACCGAAAATAAAAAGTCAGTGTGCGCTTCCGGCAGATAAAATAATTTTTGCAGGCCGCCACCCAAACCCACGCCCCATAATTCGCCGCGCTCAAAGGAGACCAAAGCTTGGATCAACTGGAAACCGGTATTACGCGGGTCTTCCCAAGGGTTCATGAAACTGGTGACCCGTTTCATCCGGTAAGGCTCAAAATAGACCAACAAGCTGGCCGCCACCGTTAAACCACCCAACAGCAAACCAAACTGCAACACCCTGGCCCCAGCCAAAAACATCATGCCCATAGCAATAATCAAGATCACCACCGCCGAACCAAAATCCGGCTCCATCAATAACAATAGGCTGGCGACCGAAAAGACCAGCAGGGGTTTGACCAAACCAAACGCCGAATTGCGTATGTCTTGCTGATGGCGGTTGATGTAGCGGGCCATATAGACCACGGCAGCAAACTTGACCAATTCGGACACCTGGATTCTGACCCCTGCGAACTGTAACCAGCGGGTACTGCCGTTGACATTGACCCCAATGCCCGGCAACAACACCACAACCAATAACAGCAAACCGACAATAAACAACCAAGGGGCTATTTTCTGCCAATTGCGCATCGGGATCATGACAATATACCGCGCCATGATTAGGCCTAAGGAAATATGGATAAGCTGCTTAAGAGGATAGCCCCAAATAGTCAGTGGATTGGTGTCGGTCGCGGCTTTGGCATCCAAATGCAAAGAGGACGATGTCACCATCACATAACCTATCAGCAACAAACAAGCGCATACCGCCACCAACATGGAATCATAATGGAAGGGTTCGGCCAGCAGGTTTTTGCTTGCTTTTTTCATGGCACCAAGGCCAATACGGCTTTCGTAAATTTATTGCCTCTGTCCTCATAGTTTTTGAACTGGTCTAAGCTGGCACAGGCGGGTGACAACAACACGCTGTCACCGCTACTAGCCAAACTGGCGGCAATCTGGACAGCTTGGGTGATGTTTTCCGCCGAATAGACAGGCACACACGATCCTTGCAACGCCTCTTCTATCAATGGCGCATCCTTGCCCATCAGCACCACCCCCTTGGCTTTGGCTTTAATCGCCGGGGTCAATTCGTTCATGTCCGCG
>JAQTNZ010000342.1:2117-4047 GCA_028713595.1 Methylovulum sp.
TCCGCGCATTTGGCTTGCCCACCGGCAATCAGGATAACTTTGCGCGCATAACCTTGCAGGGCGGCGACACAGGCGCCAATATTGGTGGCCTTGGAATCATTAACCCACGTCACCCCACGAATCTCGGCGACCCGCTGCATCCGATGCTCCAGCCCCTTAAAGGTGCGCAAGGCGTTGCACATCGCCTGCTTATCCAAGCCCACCGACACCCCCAAAGCCAGCGCCGCCAAAGCGTTCGCGGCGTTGTGGCGACCTTCCAAAGGCAATTGCGCCAAGGACAGCAAACGCTCATCATGGTGCATCAGATATTCGCCGCCATCATCCTGTTCGGCAATATAAAAATCCGCTGAAGTTTTGATCGAAAAGGTATGGGTCACACGCCCCTTATCAAGCATGGCCTCGACCACCGGATCATCCATATTGATGACCATAGCTCCCGTGCCACGGAATACCCGCTGTTTTTCTTGGGCGTATTCGGCCATATCGGCATGGCGGTCAAGATGGTCGGCACTGACGTTCAATACTGTGGCCGCCGCCGCGTTCAAGGCGGCGGTACGTTCCAATTGAAAGCTGGACAGCTCCAATACATATAAATCAGCGTCATGCTCCAACAGATCCAAGGCAGGCACACCCAGATTACCACCTACAGCCACCCTTTTACCGGCGGCTTTCGCCATATCGCCAACCATCGTTGTTACCGTGCTTTTACCATTCGAGCCAGTAATGGCGATGATCGGTACGGTTACGGAACAGGCGAACAAATCAATGTCACTGACAATTTTTGAACCGTTGGCAATGGCTTTCATGATCGCTTTTTCATTCAGCGATAAACCGGGGCTAACCACTAAATGGGTCGCCACCTGAAATGCGGCATCATCAAAGCCCCCCGTAAACAAAGGAGTATCGGGCATTTGCTCCAAAAACTCCGCGATCAAAGGTGGTTGGTCACGGCTGTCGATAATGGCAAAGCGATAACCCAATTTTTGTAAATAACATGCCACCGACAAACCAGTATTACCCAGCCCCACCACCAAAACCTTAGCGCTTTGCGGATCTAGCGCAAAATGCCGATTTAATGAATCTGTAATTGCCTGTGTGTCCACGATAGTCATCTCAACTTTAAGGTTGCCAAACCGACTAAGACCAAAATCACCGTGATAATCCAAAAACGGACGATAACCCGTGGTTCCGGCCAGCCTTTCAGCTCAAAATGATGATGTATCGGCGCCATGCGGAACACCCGCTTACCGGTCATTTTGAAGGAGGCGACCTGGATGATGACCGAGAGCGTTTCCATAACGAAAACCCCGCCCATAATGACCAAGACGATTTCTTGCCGGACCAGCACCGCCAATACACCCAAAGCCCCGCCCAACGCCAAGGCGCCGACATCCCCCATGAACACCATCGCCGGATAAGTGTTGAACCATAAAAAGCCCAAACCCGCGCCGACAATAGCGGCACAAAACACAATCAGCTCACCTGAATTGGGCAAATAGGGGATAGCCAAATATTGCGAAAAGGTCGCATGGCCGGACAAATAGGCAAACACGCCCAAACCAGCAGCCACCATCACCGTCGGCATAATCGCCAAACCATCCAAACCATCGGTCAAATTGACGGCGTTGCTGGTCCCGACAATCACAAAATAGCTGAGGATGATATACATAGGCCCCATATCCAACATCACGTCCTTAAAAAACGGGATGAAAAATTGGGTTTCGGCGGGGATGGCGGCAGTTTTGTATAAAAATACCGCCGCAGTCAAGCCAATCACCGACTGCCCCAGATATTTAGCTTTTGCTGACAAGCCATCGCTGTTGCGCTTAATCACCTTACGGTAATCGTCAATAAAACCAATAACCCCGTAACCTATCGTCACCAATAAGATGACCCAAATATAACGGTTGCCCAAATCCGCCCACAACAA
>JAQTNZ010000343.1 GCA_028713595.1 Methylovulum sp.
CCTCGCGGATGGCATCGGCACTGACCGGCAAACGTTCGGACAACAGTTGTGTCGCCAAGATGGCGGCGGAGGCATTACGGTATTGATGTTCGCCTTGCAAAGCAGGTTCCGGCAAATGGTTAAGCTGTCGGCCTTCGGCGTGCCAATCCCAATGCCGCCCCTGTTTGCGGTAGTAAAATTGCTGGTTTAGGCAATAGAGCAGGGCATCCCGTTCCTGTGCCGTGGCAATGACGGAAGCGGGCGGATTTAAGTCGCTGACGATAGCGGGGGTGGCGGTGCGGAATATGCCCGCTTTTTCCCGCCCTATGCTCTCGCGGGTGTCGCCTAACCAATAGACATGGTCGATGCCTATACTGGTGACGATAGCGGCATCGGGGTCAACGATGTTGACGGCATCCAGCCGTCCGCCCAAGCCGACTTCCAAAATCTGGATGTCCAGCCCCGAACGCCAGAAAATATCTAGGGCCGCGAGTGTGCCAAATTCAAAATAGCTTAAGGAATGCCCGTCACGGACGGCCTCTATGCGCGTGAAGGCGGCGCAAATCAGCCCGTCCGAAACCGGTTCGCCATTAATCTTGATGCGCTCATTATAGCGCAGGATATGCGGTGAGGTGTAAGCCCCGACACGGTAGCCTTGGGCTTTGTAAAACGCTTCCAGATATGCCACGCACGAACCTTTGCCATTGGTGCCGGCAACGGTGATGGTCAGGGGTTTTAGGTGTTTGGGGTTGAGCGCGTCATAAACGGCGGCGACGCGCTCCAACCCTAAGTCTATTGCTAAAGGATGCAAGCTTTCTTGCCAACGCAACCAGCCTGGTAGTGAGTCAAAATGCATTATCAAAATAAGCTTACGTTGCTACGCCCCAGTTACACAGGGACAACAGCCGGATCTTCAGCGGGGCTGGCGGTGTCTTCATGGGTGCTGGCGGTTTGCCCGATGTGCTTGGCCGTGGTCAGGATGGCCAAGACGCTGGCTATTTTCTCACGCATGTCCCGCCTGTCGATAATCATGTCGATAGCGCCGTGTTCTTGTAAAAATTCGCTGCGTTGGAAGCCTTCGGGCAATTTTTCCCGCACGGTCTGTTCAATGACCCTAGGCCCTGCAAAGCCGATCAAGGCATTGGGTTCGGCGACATTAATGTCACCGAGCATCGCCAAGCTGGCCGATACCCCGCCCATGGTCGGGTCGGTCATGATGGAAATGTAGGGAATGCCTTGCTCGGACAGTTTGGTCAGGGCGGCGCTGGTTTTGGCCATTTGGAACAGCGAAAACAAAGACTCTTGCATCCGCGCCCCGCCGCTGGCGGTAAAGACGATAAACGGCACGCCCAGTTCCAGGCTTTTGTTGACCCCGCGCACAAAGCGCTCGCCCACCACCGAACCCATAGAGCCGCCCATAAAGCTAAAATCGAATGAAGCCACCACCACGTTTTGGCCTTTGAGCTGGCCTTTCATGACCACCAAGGCATCGGTTTCTTTGGTTTGCTTTTGGGCAATGACCAAACGTTCCCTATATTTTTTGGTGTCCTTGAATTTAAGCGGGTCTAGCGGCTTGACGTTTTTGCCTATTTCTTCACGCTGGCCTTCGTCTAAGAACATATCCAGCCGCGCCCGTGCGGAAATGCGTATGTGATGGCTGCATTTAGGGCAGACGCTGTAGTTTTTCTCCAGCTCCGAATTGTAGAGGATGGCGTTACAGTTGGCGCATTTGCTCCACAACCCTTCAGGGACAGTGGTCTTTTTCGCAGATACGTCAGTTTTTATGAAAGCAGGGCGTAATTTTTCTAACCAACTCATCTTAAGCTCCGTTATGATCCATTGCTGTCCATAGCCTGACGCATGGATGCCAACAATTCAATGATTTCTTTTTTGGCCTGTTCAGGGTCGTCAAGATTTGCTTCAATCTTGCTGATCAAGGCGCTGCCGACCACCACGCCGTCGCCTAGGGCGGCCAAGGTTTTAGCGGTTTGCGCGTCTTTGACACCAAAACCGATGGCGACGGGCAAACGGGTGTTGGCGCGTAATTCTTGGAGTTTGGCGGCCACATCGGCGGTGTCCAAGTGACCGGCCCCGGTCACGCCTTTTAAGGACACATAATACAGATAACCGCTGCCGACCGCGTCCATTTTTTGGATGCGGTCGGCGCTGCTGTTTGGAGCCAGCAAGAAAATCGGGTCAATATCGCGGGCTTTTAACAGTGCCGAGCAAAGCTCGCCCTCTTCCGGTGGCAAGTCCACGGTCAAGATGCCATCCACTTGCGCCCGTTGGGCGGCATTGGCAAATTCCTCATAACCCATGACTTCAATCGGATTGACATAACCCATCAGCACCACGGGAGTATGCTGGTTGGTACGCCTAAATTCCATCGCCATGCTTAGGGTGCGGCGCAAGCTCATTTTATGCGCCAACGCCCGTTCACTGGCGCGTTGGATTACCGGGCCATCCGCCATCGGGTCAGAAAACGGCACGCCCAGCTCAATCACGTCAACGCCCGCTTCGACCATCGCGTGCATCATCGGCACGGTAAAGCCAGGGAAGGGGTCGCCCGCCGTGATGAACGGGATTAAGGCCTTACGGCCAGATTGGGATAATTCTTCAAATTTGGCGGCTAATCGACTCACAGTTCTATTCCTTCACGTTTCGCCATGGTTTGCATGTCTTTGTCGCCACGTCCAGACAGGTTGACAATAATAGTTTGGTCTTGGCGCAGTGTCGGTGCCAGCTTCATGGTGTAAGCCATCGCATGGCTGGATTCCAGCGCGGGGATGATGCCTTCCATACGGGTCAGGGCGTAAAAGCCCTCCAAGGCTTCGTTATCGGTGATGCTGACATAATTGGCGCGGCCAATATCCTTTAACCACGCATGTTCAGGGCCAACCCCAGGGTAATCCAGACCGGCGGAAATGGAATGGGTTTCGATAATCTCACCGTCATCATCGGCCATCAGATAAGTGCGGTTGCCATGCAACACGCCGGGGCGGCCTGCCGAAAGCGGGGCGGAATGCCGTCCAGTTTCGATGCCGTCACCCGCCGCTTCCACGCCATACATGGCGACACCGGCATCGTCAATAAACGGATAAAACAGGCCTATCGCATTGGAACCGCCACCGACACACGCCACTAAGGCATCGGGTAAGGCACCGGTCGCCGCTAGGCATTGCTGTTTGGCTTCGCGGCCAATAATCGCCTGAAAATCCCTGACCATTGCAGGATAGGGGTGCGGGCCTGCAACCGTGCCGATAATGTAAAAGGTGTTATCGACATGAGTGACCCAATCCCGCAAGGCTTCGTTCAACGCATCTTTGAGGGTTTTTGAGCCGGATTCGACCGCGACCACTTTCGCGCCCAGCAATTTCATGCGGTACACGTTCAAGGATTGCCGGGCGACATCGACGGCTCCCATATAGACCACGCATTCCAGACCCAAACGTGCCGCCACGGTGGCGGTCGCCACGCCGTGCTGACCCGCGCCGGTTTCGGCGATAATCCGCGTTTTGCCCATGCGTTTGGCTAATAGGGCTTGGCCGACTGTGTTATTGATTTTGTGCGAGCCGGTATGGTTAAGGTCTTCCCGTTTCAGGTAAATTTGCGCCCCGACCAGTTCGCGGCTCCAGCGTTCGGCATGGTACAGCGGCGATGGCCGGCCGACATAATATTGCAGGTCGGCATCCAGTTCGGCGATAAAATCAGGGTCGCCCATATAGCGCTGGTAGGCGGCATCCAGTTCCTGGATGGGTGGGATAAGCGTTTCTGCCACGAACTTGCCGCCATAAGGGCCAAAATGTCCGCGTGCATCGGGCATGGTGTATTTTTCTGTCATATTATTATTGTGTCCCCTTGGTTAACTTCCTTTAAAAACGCCCGCATTTTTTGCGCATCTTTAATACCTTTATCGGCTTCCACGCCGCTACTGACATCCAGCGCGTAAGGTTTGACCGTTTGTACCGCTTGCCGGGCATTGGCCACTTCTAGGCCTCCTGCCAAGATAATCGGCAAGGTGCAGCGTTGCGGGATCA
>JAQTNZ010000344.1 GCA_028713595.1 Methylovulum sp.
CGTTTGCGTTGCCAATTTTATCGCGCATCGATCTTAAGCAAAAAGATCCGCAAGTGCTGGTGTTAGCTCCGACCCGTGAACTGGCTATCCAAGTAGCCGAAGCTTTTCAACGTTATGCCGCCCATTTGAAGGGCTTCCATGTCCTGCCCATTTATGGCGGACAAGATTACAGTACCCAATTGCGGCAATTAAAACGCGGTGCGCATGTCGTGGTGGGCACGCCAGGCCGCGTTATGGACCACATGCGTAAAGGCACCTTGAACCTGGACGGGTTGACCACGCTGGTGCTGGATGAGGCCGATGAGATGTTGCGCATGGGCTTTATTGATGATGTCGAATGGATTTTGGAGCAAACCCCGGACGAGCGGCAAATCGCCTTGTTTTCCGCGACCATGCCGACGGTGATCCGCAAAATCGCCCAAGAATACTTGTTTGAGCCGGAACAGATCACCATTAAGGTCACCACCGCTTCGGCGGAAAATATCCGCCAACGCTATTGGGTGGTCAGCGGTATCCATAAATTGGATGCCTTGACGCGTATCCTTGAAGTTGAAACCTTCGATGGCATGATTATTTTCGTTAGAACCAAAACGGCGACGGTCGAACTGGCGGAAAAATTGGAAGCGCGGGGCTATTCGGCGGCGGCGATTAACGGCGATATGTCGCAAGCCCTTAGGGAGCGGGCGATCAACAACCTTAAAAACGGCAAATTGGATATCCTGATTGCCACCGATGTGGCGGCGCGGGGTTTGGACGTTGACCGTATCACCCATGTCGTCAATTACGACATCCCTTACGACACCGAATCTTATGTCCACCGTATTGGCCGGACAGGCCGGGCGGGCCGCACCGGCGATGCGATTTTGTTTATCGCCCCGCGTGAGCGCAAGTTGCTGATGAACATCGAGAAGGCGACCAAGCAAAAAGTTGAGGAAATGGGCTTGCCGTCCACGGAAGTCATTAACAATAAGCGTATTTCCCGCTTTAAGCAAAACATCACCGACACCTTGGCGGCGGAAGAGTTGAGCTTTTTTAGCCAATTGGTCGAGCAATACCAGCAGGAGCATAATGTGTCGGCGTTGGAAATTGCCGCCGCCTTGGCTAAGTTGGTGCAAGGCGACACCCCGTTGCTGGTCCAGAACCTGCCGAAAAAATCCCGCGATGCCAGTGAGGCCCCGGCCAGAGGCGACCGTGAAGACCGTCCTAGAAGGGAGAGGAGCGAACGGGGAGATCGGGGCGAGCGGGAACGCACGCCACGCCGTGATTTTGGCGCATCGGATATCGAAATGGAATTGTTCCGTATCGAAGTCGGCCATGCCCACGGTGTCAAGCCGGGCAATATCGTCGGGGCAATTGCCAATGAGGCGGGCATTGACGGCAAGCACATTGCGCGTATCAAAATCGAAGAAGATTACAGCACTGTCGAATTGCCCGCAGGTATGCCCAAAGACCTGATCCAAGATTTGCGCAAAGTCCGCGTGGCTGGCCAACCTTTGAACATTTCCAAGGTGGAAGGCGGGGCAGGTGCTGGCAGACGTTCGGATGACGGTGCTAAAAAAGTGGACAAGAGCAAGAAACGGATTAGCTCGACTTCCAGACGCGCCAAACCGAAAGCGGAAGATTGAGGCTGTTAGCGGGCGTTGTTGTGAAAACGCCCGCTAACCTCTAAGTGACCCTGCCTAGACACCTAAAAACTTGTTTTTAGGTGTCTATTGCTATCTGCCATCGTGGCAAAGGCATCAGTCCGTCATTGCTGCCACAGGCAGGCGCCGCTGGCACGCGCTATGGCTTCTAACCGTTGCTGGTGCGCCGCCAGTTCTTCATCAGTACAGGCGATTACCGCCAAGGGCGGGCGTTCGGCGGCCACTTGCCGTTGCTGTTGCTGGTTTGTGGCACCCGTCGTGGCGCTGGCCTGCGCGTCATCAAGCAATGAGGCTTGGCCGCCCGTCATCAGTAAAAACACGTCGGCAAGAATTTCCGAGTCCAACAACGCACCGTGCAGCTCACGGTGGCTGTTGTCTATGCTGTAACGTTTGCAGAGCGCGTCCAGGCTGTTGCGTTGCCCGGGATGTTTTTTTCTGGCGAAGGCGAGGGTGTCAAACACCTTGCAATAATTTTCAAGCTTAGGTTGTCCGGCTTTTTTCAGCAAGGCCAGTTCATGGTTAAGAAAGCCCACGTCAAACGGCGCGTTGTGGATAATCAGTTCCGCACCGTCAATAAATGCGATGAATTCATCAACAATGTCATGAAACCGTTGCTTGTCCTGCACCTGTTCGTTAGTGATGCCGTGGACTGCGATGGCGCCTTCGTCAATTTTCCGGTCAGGGTTGAGGTAATGATGGAAATGTTTGCCGGTCAGCCGACGGTTGACCAGCTCAACACAGCCTATTTCAATAATCCGGTGGCCTTCTTGAGGGTTAAGTCCGGTGGTTTCGGTGTCCAACACCACCAAGCGGTTTGCAAATTTATGGGTAGCCAATGGAGTTTCCTTAAAGTGAGGTGGGAAAGTCTGGCGGGCCAAAGCGCCCCGTCAACGGTTGGATGGAAGATGATGCCAGAAGTTGCCGGACAGTGGCGGAAAAAATAATGGCCGTTAGGTGTTGCCGGGCGATTTTGTTGCCTTTTCCCGCATTCTTGGCATTATGGATAAAAGGCAAGGTAAGGCATGGCCTTGGACACCCGGCCGGTGCCGCCGACTTCCCCCTCTTGTTTTGGCGGATAACAACCGCATAGTATGCTATAACTAAGTTTTGGTATTATGGTATTAAAGGAACCCCAATGAACCCCACCCGTCCTATTGTCCTGTCATTTTCCGGCCACGATCCCAGTGGCGGCGCGGGTATACAAGCCGATATTGAGACCTTGGTCAGCCATCAATGCCATGCGGTCAGTGTGATTACGGCCTTGACCGAGCAGGATACCCGCAATGTCAAAAGGCTGATACCGCAAAGCTCGGAAAACATCATTAGCCAGGCGAAAACCTTGCTTGACGATATGGCCGTCAATGCCTTTAAAATCGGCCTGATCGGCCACCACGAGACAGCGTTGGCCATTTATGCGATACTTAAGCAATATCCTGACATTCCCGTGGTTTTAGATCCGGTGTTGGCGGCAGGCGGCGGGGCGGATTTGGGCAATGACCGTCTGGTCGCCACGCTGGTGGATTTGTTGTTGCCTTGCACGACCGTGTTGACCCCTAATAGCGATGAGGCGCGTAAGTTGGCGAATCTGGATGATTTGGAAGAGTGCGGTTTGTCGTTGTTGGAGGCGGGTAGCGAGTATGTGTTGATCACCGGAACCCATGAGTCCACGCCTAGTGTCCAAAACCAATTGTTCCATGATGAGCGGTGTTGGGAAACCTATACCTGGGAGCGGTTGCCGGAAAGCTACCACGGCTCCGGTTGCACCTTGGCGACCAGTGTCGCGGCTTTGATAGCGCACGGCTTGTCACCGATACAGGCGGTGCTGGAAGCCCAGGAATACACCTGGAATTCGTTAAACACGGCGTACCGGACGGGTCGGGGGCAGTATAACCCCAACCGTTTTTTTTGGATGGAAGACGAGGCATGAAACTCCCTGAACGTGGCTTGTATGCCATCACCCAGACCGGGCAAAAATCCGCCGCCACTATTCTTGACGAGGTGGCCGCCGCGATTCGGGGCGGCGCGGCGCTGGTCCAATACCGTGACAAACAGCCTGATGATGCGGTGGCTTTGGCCAGTGCTTTGGTGCAGCTGTGCCATCAACAGCAAGTGCCGTTGATTATCAATGACGATGTCGGCTTAGCCGCAGCCGTTGCCGCCGATGGTGTGCATCTGGGCAAGGATGACGGTGATATTGCTTGGGCCAGGGAATGCTTGGGGCCGGATGCCATCATTGGCGTGTCTTGCTATGACAGCGTTGACAGGGCGGTGGCCGCGCAACAACAAGGTGCGGCTTATGTCGCTTTCGGGCGGTTTTTTCCGTCCACCTCCAAGCCGCTGGCGGCATCTGCCAGCCAAGAAAGCC
>JAQTNZ010000345.1 GCA_028713595.1 Methylovulum sp.
TGGCTTAATTCCGCACAGACCAACGTCACCGCCAAGCGCAGGGCAAACAGGTTTGACCCTTCTAGGGGCACATCGACAAAGGGCAGGCTTAAACAGAACACCGGCCAATGCCACAGGTAAATGCCATAAGAACGCTCGCCCAGCCACGCAGTCAGCGGATTGCCTAACAGTAAAGCTAAGGGGTCATGACGGTGGCTCAGACGGCAATGGGCGATCATCAGCGCGGTCAATACGGCGATGGCGGCAAAACCGCCCTTATAAAGGTAAAGGTTGTTAGTGTCTAACAGGTACAAGGCCAGCAGCAGCGCCTCAAACGCCGCCAGCACCAGCAACGCCGACAAACCCTGCAATTCACGCGGTGGTTTGCGCCCCCGCACCCACAGCCACGCCAACGCCCCGACCAAAAACGCCCCCACCCGCGTGTCCGTGCCAAAATAAAGCCGTGACGGGTCTTGATCTGGCGGCAAATGCAGGTACAAAGCCGCCATCCAGCCATAGCTGGCCGTAGCCCCCGCCACCAGCAAAGTCGCCGCCGCCCACACGGGCAAGCGGAACCAGAACAGGCACAGCAACGGCCACAGCAAATAAAATTGGAACTCCACCCCCAAAGACCACAAATGCTCAAACACGGGGCGGTCGATAGTCTCAAAATAAGACCGCTGGGCGAAGATATACTGCAAATTGCCCATAAAACCCAGGGCATAAGGCAAGTCGGTGCGGATTTGCAGGCTGTTATCAGGGTGTCGCCACACCAACCACACCGACACCGCCAAAGCCATCACCAACATCGACGGCGACAGGCGCTTAAAGCGTTTGCTGTAAAACGCCCCAAAGCCGATGCGCCGACGCTCGGCCCACTCCTTATATAATAGGTGGGTGATGATAAAGCCGCTGATGACAAAAAACACTTCCACGCCCAAATAGCCGCCCGGCAACCAAGCGTTGTCTTGGTGGTAAACCAGCACGGCAATAATCGCCAGCGTCCGCAAGCCATCGAGATAAGCCAAATGCCCAGAGGCGGGGGGCGTGCGGGATAAGCGTGGCGGCGGCGGTAAGAGCTTCATCATCAGGGTTGGGGGCGGGTGGTCAGGGGATGGACGGTAAGTTAAAAAACCAAGTGGTGGGGATAAGCGATGTAGGGTTTACCCTCTGGGCATAAAAGCGATAGCGTAACCCGACAATTATCGCTCGAATGCTGTCGGGTTACGCTATCGCTAATCCGACCTACGAAAACTGACTACACGACGATCTAAAATGCTGCCGATACCTAAGAAAAGGAGGGTTAGGGTGCTAAAGGTGGGTTCGCCCCTATACATCTCGTGCATAATCAACAGGGCTATAGCCAGGGGCGTTCCATACACAAGCAGGGGATGATGGTGTTTTTTATGGATAACGAGATAGATTATCAGCAATAAAAATATCGTCATGGCCAGAAAAAGCAAACCTTCAGATGTGCCAAAAACCCCGTATATCCCACCTGTCCAAAATAATACGCCCACTAGGCCAAAATTTAAAACACATCCCCAGCAATAGAAAACCAGCCCTGAGCTTTTCATGTCAATGGTATTAGGGTTTGTTTGAATACGCGAGGGATGCCGAGCAGGACAGTTTACCCGATCTGCGGCTTTAAGTTAACGGCAACGGCCCGCCTAAGCTTATCTAACGGCAACGCCCATCGTTTGGCTGGCGACTTAGAAAAATGTTTTGCCTACTATATAAGAAGTGGGCGGCAAATAAAATTAACTATTACCCAAAAAAGCGTGAATAATGCACAGTGCCAAGCCAGCATGTTACCATGACTTTGATTTATAATAAAAACCACCACAAGAATTTTTTTGCCCCATCGTTTGGCAAGACTGGTTTTTTTAAGGTTCGCCGGGCAAACCCGCCACGACAGGGGGCAATGGCTGCTGGGCGGCGGCTAGTTTAACAACCCAGTTGCCAAACCCACCAGAAACAAGCATCATTTGCCCTCACATAATAATGAGGCTATGGCTACACTCTAAGCAGTCAAGTTTTCGTTTTTTGGAGCGTGGGTCTCTTGACCGCGACCAGCGCGGGTTCGATGCGGGTGCCCCCCCCGCTTCGGTAGCCATTGCCGCCTGATTTAGGCTATTTACCCCACCACCACCCAAAAACCCCCTTCTCCGGCCTGTTTTTAATAAAAAACCTTACATATTTTAATGTTAATTATCAATGGGCTAAAAATACATTACTATTTTTGTGGAATAGTGTCGCTTTTTAGTGGTCATAGTTAATTTTTTTGATGGCCTGATTGTTATATAGTCCTGACAGCGTTGTCGTGTCACTTGGGGCGGGTGCGTGTTAGCCCGTACCCGTTATGGATTTTTAATGCGTTTCCTGAGGATGCCGTTACGCTAGTGCCCTACCCTGATGGCCACGTTTTTTGATGTGGCTATATTTGCAAACCCAACAAATAAGGAACGCTTATGAAAATCAACGACCATTTATTAGTAGATGATTTTGTGACCCAGCATCCGACACCTAACAGAGGCGGGAAGCTTGAGCCAAAATACTTGGTGTTTCACTTCACGGCAGGCCGTAGCTGCCAGAGTTCCGTTGACTGGTTATCCAACCCGAAAGCGAAGGCATCCGCGCATTTAGTGGTGGGACGGGACGGTAAAATTGTCCAACTGGCCCCGTTTAACGTAGTCGCTTGGCATGCCGGAAAAAGCAGCTGGAACGGGCTGGTCGGCATGAACAACTATTCCATCGGCATTGAGATGGATAATGCGGGCAAACTGACTAAGGTGGGCAGTAAATATCGGACTTGGTTCCAAGGCGAAATCCCCGAAAACGAAGTCGTGCAGGCCAAGCATAAGCATGAATCGGACATGGGTTTTTGGCAAGCTTATACAGATATTCAGATTGAACGCGCCGAAGAATTGGCCATACTATTGGTCGATACCTACCATTTAAAAGACATTTTAGGACACGAGGACATCGCGCCGAAACGCAAAAACGATCCGGGCCCTGCGTTTCCGTTTGCCCATATCCACACCCGTGCTTTTGGCACCCAAGATCATGATGATGACGTGTATAAGGTCACTATTGACGGCTTAAATATCAGGAAAGGGCCAGGCGTTGAATTCGAGGCGGTGGCGGCGGCGCTGTCGCTGGGGACTGAAGTCACCCTGCTGGAAACACGGGGCCGTTGGAGCAAGGTGGACGTAAACGCCCCGAACGATATTGAAGGTTGGGTAAACAACAAGTTTATTATTGGCAAAGCCTAACCGCTTTTTAAGCGTTTGCTTGACGTTGGGCAACAGTATGGAGGATTGTCCCTTTAATTAGAACTGGCCGCAGGACGCGGATAGTAATGCGCTTAGATGCTTGGCCGTGGCGTTTTTGGACAAGGCGTGGTATCAGGGGCTAAAGGGCAAGGCCCTCTTTTTAAAGGAATTTAAGAAACAACTGTTGTCCAGCCAATACAGCGGGGTTGTCAAAAAATTGAATCCGAGATTTTTTTAAGCCAGCACCCGATGACAAGAGGCCGGTTTTCTGGTAGATATGCGCAAAACTATCCCCTCACTTGAACACTTACCAGCAACAATGCGTACTAGCGAAGCCATTTTTGCGCCTATCGGCGTTTACGACTCAGGAATCGGCGGACTGTCGGTGCTGCGGGCGCTGCGGGAGGCGTTGCCCGCCGAGTCCTTCGTTTATGTCGCCGACAACGCCCATGCGCCCTACGGGGATCGGCCGGCCGCGTTTATCGAAACCCGCGCCACGCACATCAGCCAATTTTTGGTCGGGTGCGGCGTAAAGGCACTGGTGCTCGCTTGCAACACCGCCAGCGTCGTCGCCGCGCAGCACTTGCGCAAGCTACACGGGCTGCCCATCGTGGCGATGGAACCGGCGATCAAACCCGCCACCCAGCTCACCCGCTCCAAAGTCGTGCTGGTGCTGGCGACCACCAACACCATACACAGCCCGGCGGTCGCGCGGCTGTGCCACGCCTACGGCCAAGAGGTCAAAGTCATCCC
>JAQTNZ010000346.1 GCA_028713595.1 Methylovulum sp.
ATTTGTCTTGTGCTCCGCCAAAAGAAAGTATCCAAAGACAAATCCGCCGGGAGCGGATTTGGATGCGAAGCACACGCAGTGCGAGTGCCAGGAAGGCACGAGTCAGAAGGCGGCCCGATTACCGCTTCATCCTGCGCTCCTCGATTTTGTCGGGGGTCGGCAGAAGGGGCTTCCTGCCCCTCTGCCGACGCGCGGCATCCTTGCCGCGCCCCTTCGGGCTTATCCCGACAAAACCTGCGGTGCTCGGCGCGGCAAACGGGAGTAAAACCGCGTTACTGCGTAACGTCAGTTCATAAGAATCCATTAAAACCATGCGCCGCGCCATTTGACCACGATTTTAGCATGATGCACCACGCCACCCGCTTATCGCGGCATATTATTTTTTGGAGTTTGTTGGCGGTGGCGGTGGGCTTGACCGGCTTGCGGCTGGTGGTGGCGGGTGTAGGCCGTTACCAAATCGAATTGGCGGAGCATATCGGCCAATTGATCGGCGCACCCGTTACTATTGGCCATCTGAGCGCCAAATTGCGTGGCTTTACCCCTGAGTTGATCTTGGACGATATTGCCATCCAATCGCCACAGCCAGGGCAAGCACCCGCCGTGACTTTGCGGCAAATCCGCTTAGGCGGGGATGTGTTGGCGATGCTGATGCACAGGGAGGTGTTGTCATCGGCTTGGGTGACATTGGTGGGCGCTAAATTTTCGGTGTACCGCAAAGATGACGGCAGTTTTGCCATTGCTGGCTTACAAGCAGGCGGCGGGCAACCGGATTGGTTATGGCAAGGCCGCCGTCTGGAGCTGTTGCAAAGCGAGATTGTTTGGCACGGGCAACTCAATAAGCAACAGCCGCTCATCCTGCAAGCCGTGGATTTGACGGTTATCAACCAAGGCGGGCAGCACCGTGTCCGGGCGCTGGCAAAATTGCCAAAAGCCTATGCGCACTCGTTGACGATGGCGGCCGATTTTATCGGCAATCCGTTTGTTAGCGAAAGCCTAAACGGCACGGCCTTTCTGGAAGCCAAGCAGCTCAAATTGGCCGCGCCTGAATTAAAGGCATGGGCAGACCGCCAAGGTGTCACCGTGGTGGACGGTCAAACCGATGCGCGTTTCTGGGTGCGGTTAGAGCATTCACATCTGCTGGCGGTGTCCGGCACGGTGGCGGTGCAGGATGTGTTGTTGCAACGCCAACACCACCCGCAATGGGCGTTGGATAGTCTACGGACAGCGTTTGTTTGGCAACAGGATGCACAAACCCATGCTTGGCATTTGGACGTACCGCGTTTGGCAATACAGGACAACGGCAAAACCCAAGCTGAGGGGATGTTTAAACTTGCAGGACAACACGCCGATAAGCTGGAAGCCCAGCAACTGGCGGTGTTCATACGCCAATTGGATGTCCGGCAAGCTTTGCGCACGGCACAGTTTTTTGCACCCGCCGCCGTGGCAGCGCAGCTTCCCGCCGAAGCGAAAGGAACGCTGGGCTCGCTGTCCTTATGGGTCAATTTGCTAGAACATCGCGCCGCCATCAACGGCGATTTTAACGAAATTAGCTTCTCCCCGTTAGCCACCCTCCCAGGCTTAGACAATTTTAGCGGCCATATCCAAGGCACCGATCGGCGTGGTGCGCTGCAATTGGCTACGGTTAATGCCCACTTGAGTTTGCCCTCGTTATTTCGCGAAGACTTGGTCATCAAGCGTCTGCAAGGGCAATTGGCATGGCAGCGGCAAGATACCGCCCTAAGCGTGTCCAGCCCCGCGCTTGCCGTTGACTTGTTGGGTCTACAAAGTGTCAGCCGTATGCAGCTTAAAGTGCCTTTGCAAGCGAAGGCTTTGCCATTTTTGGATTTGCAAATGGCTTTGAGCTGTGATGATGCCAGTCAACTAAAGCACTATTTTCCGGTCGGGGTAATGAAACCAGCGGATATTGCTTGGTTGGACAAGGCGTTTGTGCAAGGCCAAGTGGAAAATGGCAAACTGGTGTTTGTCGGTTATTTAGGGCAAGCCTTGGCCAGCCATATCCAAGATTTTGAGGTTGCCGACACCATTAACGCCAGCAAAGCCGCGCAGGTCGCCGCCGTTCATGATGCTGGCGAGGTGCTGGCGCGCGAACCCTTAGGCGGCGGTTTTTTTGAAGCGATGATGGATGTCAAACATCTGCAATTGGACTATGCCCCCGGTTGGCCACAACTTACTGACATTAGCGGCCAACTGCGTTTTTTGCAAGGCCGTATGGTAGTGTCCGGTGATGAAGGCTATAGCCAACAATTGCGGGCTAGTAAAGTTAAGGTGATTAACGAGGCGATTGGGGTCAGCGACCATTTGTTGGTGCAAGGCTTGGTGGATGGCGAGATTAGCCAAGCCTTGGTGTTTTTAAAAAATTCCCCCTTACAAAGCCGGATGGGCGCGGTCGCCGATGCCATCAGCACTAAAGGCGTCACCCAAGTCAGCTTGGATTTGTCAGTGCCGTTGGCAATGGGTGTTCAGCCGAAAGTAAAGGGTACGGCGACGCTCAAGCAAGCCAGTTTGCAGGTGTTGGCGTTAGGCTTGCCCGTACAACGCATCAACGGTTTGTTAAAATTTAATGAATACGGGGTCTATAGCGACACAATCAAGGCCGAGGTGTTAAAGCATCCGGTTAACGTCACTATCGCCAACAATGACGGTCAAATTACTTTAAAGGCTGCCGGACACGCAGGTCTTGCCGATTTGGAACAGCAATTTGGCTTACCCCATACGGCCTTCGCCAATGGTGCGCTGGACTATCAATTGGCGTTCCGCTTACCGTTGGACGATAAGCCCTCCGAAGTGGTGATTACCTCGGATTTGGCGGGGGTGCAATTGCAAGCGCCTGGCTTATTAAGCAAATCCCGCCATGACCGGCAAGCCGCCAAAATCGTGTTCGGCTTAGGTAACAAACAAGCCATGCCGATTACGGTCAACTATGCCGATACCTTAAAAGCCGCCCTGCACTTTGACACCGCCCAACAGCGGGTAGTGTCAGGGCATATTGTCTTGGGGGAGGGAGCCGCCGTAGCGCCCGCGCCCGATCAAATCGGGCTTAAATTTGACATCAACCGTAAAACTTTGGATTTACAAGCCGTATCAGCCGCGCTGGCGGGCGGTTCTGGACAAAGCAACGGCTTGGTGGTGCACGAAGCTACCCTGTATAGCGACAATGCCAGGTGGGGGCAAGCCCCGTTAGGGGCATTTTATTTGCACCTACAAGCTCACGGACAACAATGGTTAGGGCGCATTCGTAACAACTTTATCGTTGGTGATTTGTCCGCACCCTTGGTCATGACACCCGACAGCACGGTACATTTGAACCTAAGCTTGCTGGACTTGTCCGTCATCAAGCAGTTGCAAAAGCCAAGCCAGCCCACCCCGCCACCTACGGAGCCTACCGTAGCCACCGTCATTTCGCCGCAACAGGTGCCTTTATTGGCGATACACAGTGACAATACCCGTTGGGAAAAAGGGGAGTTAGGCGGCTTAGCCTTAGAAACCCAACGCTTAAACGATGGGATTGCCATCAAAACCTTGCGCTTGGATGGCCTGTCACAAAGCCTGCAAATGTCGGGTGCTTGGACGGACAAAAACGGGCGGCAGCAAACGCAACTGCGTGTCCATTTGGACTTGCCCAATACCGGACAGGCGTTGTCGCGGCTGGATATTAGCCATGATTTAGTCGGCAGTCGTGCCACAGTGGACGTTGCCGGACACTGGCCCGACGCCCCTCAGCAATTTTCGCTAGCGTCATTGCAGGGCGATATTGACCTTTATGTCAGCGAAGGGCGTATTTTAAGTATCGAACCAGGGATTGGGCGAATGTTGGGGGCTTTGGCGATGGCGCAATGGGTCAAACGCCTACAATTGGATTTTCGTGACCTTTACGAGGAAGGTCTGACTTTTAATTTTATTAAAGGCCATTTCGGCCTTGCCAATGGCAAGGCCGAAACCCACAATTTACTGATGGATGCCATTCCGGCGCG
>JAQTNZ010000347.1 GCA_028713595.1 Methylovulum sp.
GTCCGTGCCAGCCTTTTGGGCTATGGGCGGCTTAAGCCCCTTCTTTAAGGGAGTGCCGTATGAAAAGCTTATCTGGCCTCATCATGGCCTTGACCCTGCTGCTGTGTTTGTCCGGCTGTGATGATGCCGAAACCAACCCAGACAGCACCGAGCAACCGACCAGGGCGGTGGAGCCTAAGTTGTCGGCACGGGCCGCGCAGCCAGCCCATGTAAACCATGACGCACAAGATGCGGCGGAAGATTTGGATGCCACGGGCAAAGATCCCCAGCCCCTAGCCGACAGGGATTCCGAGCAGTATGACAATGACGCGGGAATACCCAATCCCGAAGCGGGCGATACTGTGCGGGAAGATGCGGCCAAATAAAGCGGGCCGTGCTTTGCGCCGACAAGACAGCCAACCACCACGAAGCGGCGCATACGCAAACACTTCGTGTAAATCCCAGGGCTTTTGGCTTAGCAACCCACATCGGTTTTACGCGAATAAAACCACATCTGGTAAATACTGACCAAAATCTGCAAGCCCATCGAGATGCCCATTAACGTGCCGCTGATAACCACCACATACGCGAAAGACGGGGTGGATTTGGTGATAAACCACGACACCACATCCAATAGCATGGCGGCAAACGGGATCACTACGGCAATTCTTTTCAGGTACATATTGATGTCGCACAGCAAAAAGATTTTGCCGATAAAAAACAATATAAAAGCGATGCCAAACAAATGGATGTGCGAAACCCGCACCAAGGTCGGTATGGTCGCACCGCCGCCGTGGGCGACTTCTGATACGCCTTTGTAATTAGTCAAATCGGGTAAGGTCGGGTTGATGCTGGGCGTATGGCAAATAACGCAATCACGGTTTAAGATCGGGGCGATTTTTTCATCATAGCCAGACTCATCGGCACCTGCGCGTATCCATTCTAAAATCACCTGTTCATCACTGGAGTACCGCAGATTAGGCTTCATAATGCCCTTAATCGCCGTCCCTAAGCGGGTTTGGGTGGTGGAACCGTGGTAACTGATGACCACATCTTCTATCGACAAACCGGCTTTGCCATCCAGCCCTTGATGGGTGTAGTAAAGGTTGGCAAGGGCCGCCAGATAACCTAGCCCGATGGTAAGCAGGAACACGGTGTTTAAAATGCGTTCACTGACGGAAATGTCTTTAAAGCGTCTAAAGCGTTCTGGAGCCATGATGATGCCTGAGGGGGGAAGAAAAGATTGTGTAAAGGAGGAGTGGAGGACAGCCGTTTCGCCTATCTTGCCTTAAGCGGGTCATTGCCATTAATAAGGTTTTTTTATATCCATTATCAATTGGATAAAATCGTGGGTCGGGCAAGCGGTTCTGCCCGACACCCCACACGTTGGAACAGCCAGTACCGGACAACACCCCCATCATAAACCCTAAGCTTTCTTTATAATGGCGGCAAAGTGTCTGGCAGAACCGCTTGCCCAGTATCTACATTGCTTAAGCGGGCAGGTACAATGTGGATAGTTTTTTATGCCAAGGGTTCCGTATTCTTGGAGGCGAAATAAGCGGCGGATAGCCATCAATAACTACCCGCCACCCTCTACGGTGACAAAACCCGCCGTTAAAACGCCAACCAGCCATTAACCATAAAAGTGTTGTTGCCGTTGACAAATTGGCTAGTACCGTCAAATTGCGAATAACCGATATATTGCAAGCTGGTGCGTATGTTAAGCCACGGATTCATCAGCGAGTTGGCTTTTCCAAACGGCACATAAACCAACTCAGCCGTATAATATTCGCTGTTTGGCTGATACGAGGCAAAATCAGGATAGACATTGCTATTGCTGGAACCGGTCAGCTTATTATAGGCAAAGGTCACGCCATAGGTTTGGTCAAAAGTATAGGCCGTGTTGAATTTAAACGTGTGCAGGCCGGTGTTGCGGGAACCGCCACTGCGGCTAACCGACAGGTTTTGGTCTTCGTAGATATAAGTCGTTTTGACTTCAAAAATATGCTTAGGGTTAGCCATATACTGGTAAGTGGCATCAAAAGCGACATCCGTATAATGATCGGCGCCATTGCTGGCATCGCCAAAAGAATTCGGCAGCGACACGTCCGCGCTCATGCCGTAATGACCGATGGCAAAGAAATGGCCTTTGGTGTCATATTGTAGGGCGGTACGCCAGTAAGGGGCAGGGCCGGCCAATTTAATGAACGAATCGCTTAACGCCCCCGCCAACCCGCGTTGCACGTCTCTTGAGAACGAATCATACGCGCCGACTTCCAGATACACCAGATTATTAATCATCGTGTAAGCGGTCGCGCCACCGACTTGTGACGTGCCAAGCCCGCCATCAATCAACGCAGCTGTGGCAATACCGGGTTGTACGCCAGACCCGGTATAAGGGAATCCCCAGGCCGGAGTGGTATTCCACAAATCTTGCACGGTCGGGCTGTTGTTTAATGAGATACCATAGGTTACTGGGGTATCGGCGATTTCGGCTTGATCGGCAAAACGGAAATCGGCATTATCCCACGCCACACCATCGGCGTAGCCATCATAAGTGAATTGGCTGAATGCGCCCACTTTGTCAAAAATGCGGCCCGCGTAAAATAACGAGGCTTCATCAAAAGTAAAGTTATCGTTTTTGCTATAGCCGGGCTGGAGGTTCGCCGTATCTTGGGATTTGTCAGTATGCGTCAATGACCCGACCACCATCGCGCTAATAGGCGGAAGCTTTGCACCAGGGCCACTACCACCGGTCAGGGTATAACCGCCCAGCTTAAAATCCCGCCCGAAAGGGGTCAGGTTCGGGCCAAACGATTGGGTATGGCATTGGCTACAGGCCGCGCCTGTTTGTCTGGTAAAGCTCGGCACCGCTTGGGCATCGGTTATGCTAAGGACAATCGCGGACATCAGCAATACCCACGTGATTAATAGCGAACGGGGCGGGCAGTAAGATTTTAGGAAATTTTGCATAGTTTAGCCTAGGATTGAATAAAAATAAAAAATCTTAAGTCATACTAAGCAGTAACCATGCCACACAATTTTTAATAACAACTGATTGTTATATATTGAATTTTTAAAATCACCTAAGAATATGATCCCCTAATACTGCAAAATTTGCATGGTTTATCGGACGGCTTTACGATTATTGCGTGGTTATAAAATGGCGCAAAAGCATCTGGCTCCGCTTGCTATCACCCTAAAACACCAACACCATGAAAAAACTGATCTTATTGTCCATCTGTGGGTTATTGGGCTGTTCTGCAACTTCCCTATCGGCGGGGGATAACAGCACTTGCCTAAACGCTGAAAATACCTTGCGGGACTTTTATGCCGCCATCAATAACCAACACTGCGACATTGCCGGCAAGCTCCGCCAAGGCTATGATAAAAAACAGTGCCAGCACATCAAAAATGCCACGGTCATTAGCGTCCAGCCCCAAACCTGCACCGCCGGGCAGGCGACATTTTTGCTGGAGGTAAAATTTCAAAAAACCAACAACCGCAACAGCCACTTTTATGGCACGGTAGCCTTGGCAAACACCGACCAACAAGGCTGGTTGATTACCGGCTTTCAATCGGGCAATACCTCTTTAGCGTCGCCAACCAGCCCCCTTATGGCGGCTTGTTGGACTTCTGCGGAACTGAACGGCAACAAGCAGGAAAAAGTCATCCATAAAACCGCCGCCGACCATAGCCCGCCCGCCTATGATACCCCCAACGCGCCAGCGCCCACGTCAACAGGGGCTTTAAGCCAGTCCATCCGCTCCGTGGCCTTGCCTGCCGATAAAAAAGCCCTCGCCATCACTTTTGATTTGTGTGAGCAAGCGAATGAAAAAACCGGCTATGATGCGGAAATCATCAACCTCTTACGCGCCAGCCATGTTAAAGCCACCTTATTTGCAGGGGGCAAATGGATGCGCTCGCATCCTGACAGGACACAGCAATTGATGGCTGACCCATTGTTTGAGCTGGGCAACCACGCTTGGACACATGGCAATTTACGGGTGA
>JAQTNZ010000348.1 GCA_028713595.1 Methylovulum sp.
TGCCCCAAAGCCGCCGCGACTTCGTCGGTGCTTTCCAAACTGCTGCCTTTGGGCATGTCGATGATGAGCTGCAATTCGTTTTTGTTATCGAACGGCAACAATTTTAACGGCACAACCCGCGTCACCGCCATCATCGCCGAGGCGACAAAAGCAATCAGCACCACCAACAAAAACAGCCACGCCTTGGCTTTGCTCGCCAATAACGGCGCGACGATGGCTTGGTAGATTTTGAAGCCGCGTGTTTCTTTCAGGTGGAACTCCGCACCATGATTTTTGCCGTAATCACCTTTCAAGAGTTTGAAACTCGCCCACGGCGTGACGGTGAAGGCAATCACCAGCGACATCAACATCGCCACTGGCACGTTGAACGCCATCGGCGCCATGTACGGCCCCATCATGCAGGTGATGAAAAACATCGGCACGAAGGACATGATGACAGCAAAAGTCGCCAAAATAGTGGGTGGCCTGATTTCGTCAACCGCACTCAGCAAGGCTTGCAAGGGCGGTTCTTTACGCATTTTGTAGTGGCGGTGGATATTTTCGACATCGACTATTGGGTCATCAACCAGTAAACCTAGCGATAAAATCAGTGCGAATAAGGTCACACGGTTGATGGTGTAACCGAAGAGGTAATCGCACAGCAAAGTGACGGCAAAGGTCATCGGCACAGCTAAGGACACGATAAGCGATTCCTTGAAGCCTAACGACAAAGCCAACAGCACGATGATGGTCAAAATGGCGATGCTTAAATGCATGACCAATTCATTGACTTTGTGGTCGGCGGTTTCGCCGTAGTTGCGGGTGATGGTCATCAGCACATCATCGGGAATTAACGTGCCTTTGAGCTGTTCGGTGACCGCCAAGACCTGTTCGGCGACGCTGACGGCATTGCTGCCTTTGCGTTTGGCGATGGCTATCGTGGTCAATGGGCGTTCTTCGCCCACGGCTGGTAGCTTGGCAAACTCTCCGGCGGTTTGCATGTGTGCTACGGCAGGGCCAAAACCGATACGGGTGTAAGTGTCGGTATCCGCCCCGCCATCGATAATTTGCGTGACATCCCGCAAGGTCAATAAGCGACCGTCCGCCACTTTTACCACCGTGCCACCGATTTGCTCAGCCATTTGGTAATGAGGCCCGGCTTCGAGAATGATTTCCTTGTTTTGTTCGGTGAGCGTACCAACAGGCAGGTTGACGTTGTTTTTCGCCAAAGCTTGTTGGATGTCCGGCAAGGTGATATTGCCTGCTTGTAATTTCGCAGGGTCTGGATAGATGGAGATTCGCCGTGGCGGGCTGCCGACCACCCAACTTTTGCCGACATTGTCGACTTCGCGCAGCCGTTCGAGCAATTCGTCGGCGACGCGGCGCAAATCGGTCGCTTCCATATCTGATCGTTGCGGCGACAAGCTCAGCATCAAAATCGGCACATCATCGATTTCCACGGGTTTGACCAACCAATTCGTGACACCTGGCGGAATGATGTCTTGGTTAGCCAGCACTTTGTCGCGGGTTTTAATCAGGCTGTTTTCCAGACTTTCACCGACCAAATAGCGCACGGTAACGACTGCTTCACCAGGACGCGAGGCGGAATAAACGTATTCCACACCTTGGATTTGCCGCAGCAGCGTTTCCAGCGGCGTGGTGACTTGTTTCTCGACTTCTTCGGCAGATGCGCCCGGCACTTGCACGAACACGTCCATGACGGGAACGATGATTTGCGGATCTTCTTCGCGTGGGGTTAAAAATAACGCTGCCGCCCCTGCCAGCAAGGAGATAATCAGGAACAGCAAGGATAAATGCGAAGTGGTGAATAGCCGGACGATGGCGACAGTTAGGCTATCTTTTTTGGTTTCTATTCTCATGGTTTCAAACCACCATTCAGCAAAATCGTTTCGCCTTCGTGCAAATCGGACAACACTTCAACTTGTTCACCGTAAACTTTGCCCGTGCGGATGTGGCGCATATGCCATTGCTTGCCGTCTACAGCTTTAACCGCTTGCAATTGCCCGTAATGCAGCACAGAGGTTATCGGGATCAGCAGCGCGGTTTGTTCGGCTTGGCAAGCAAGTTCCAGCCAGCCGAATTGCCCATGTTGCAAGCCTTGAACTTTAGGCAGGCTAATTTTTATTGCTTGGCTGCGGGTTTGTGGGTCAGTTTCGGGAGCAATTTCATCCACTTTTCCAGTTAACGTTTGGTGCAAAGCATCAATGCGTACCGTTAGTGCCATGCCTAATTGGATGGTTTCGGCACAATGGCTGGAAATAGCCGCTTCCAAACGTAAATCATCGGGTTTCAGCAAAGTGACTATCGGTTGGTTAGGCAAGCCCATGTCACCCGGCTCTTGCAAACGCTCGCCGACGATGCCATCGAACGGCGCGTACAGGACATCTTCGCCTAACATGACTTGGCTTTGTTGCGCGGTGCTGGTGGCTTGGTTCGCCATCGCCCGTGCCGCTTTAGCTTGTGCCAATACGGCATCGTAGTTTTGTCGGGTTGCGGCTTGTTTTTGGTATAAATCAATGATACGTTTTTCTTCCGCCTGGGCTTGTGCGGCCTGGGCTTGCGCTGCGGCCTGCGCGGCTTGCGCGGCGTTGCTGGCGGCGCGTAACTCACGGTCATCCAATCTTGCCAACACCGCGCCTTTTTTTACCCGCTCCCCTGGATGCACCAGAATTTCAACAATGCGGGCGTTCAGTTTCGGCGCGATTTTCACCGCCACCCGCGAGCGCACTGTGCCTTGCCACGCCAAGGCATTGGCGGCGGCTTGGCGGCTGACGATTAGCATTTCGGTATTTGCGGGCAATGTTCGGGCTATATTTACCGTCGTGCCGGATTCGATTTTGTCACCGCCGCCGAGAAAGCCTAGCGCGAATAAAATCACCAGCAACAAGCCGCCGATGGCAGCGGCGTGGATTAGCCATTTTGGCGGGTTGAAGGATGGGGTTGGGTTGGTCATGGGGAAATCCTGTTAAATACGGCAAATATAGGATGTGCTGAACCCAAAGGGGAAGCGCATCGTTCGCGTGGATCGAGAGATGCGCCTCCTTGCGTCGGCACATCCTATATAGTTCTAAATTACATTCGTTCTCAAGCTCTGGCTTCATTGCCATTAAGTTAATGGATTTTTCCGTTCGTCTCTGAGCATGCCGAAGGATGAATGGAAAAATGGCTCTTGAACTGCCTGCCAAGCTTGAATTAACGCCGGATGGGGTTTTAAACTCCATTTGTAACATTTTGAGCCAACTAGAATTCACTAAAAACGTTACGGAACAGGTTACAAACCCGTTCCGGCTCTTTTGGTTGCCTTCAAATTTTGATGGGCTTCCTTACGTCAGCCCATCCTACGATAAATGCTGTGGTTTAAAACCCGCCTATCGCCCATTTTAATTCTGCTTCCGCCCTAAGGGCATCAAACCGTGCCGAGATTTGCCGCGTGTGCGCCTTATCGCGCGCCACTTCGGCCTCGATATAACGGGTCACCGTCACTACGCCCGCTTGGCGTTGCTCATTGACCAAACGTAGCGCTTCTTCGGCGGCTTGTACGGACACTGCTGCGACATCGGTGCGGCTCAAGGCTTCCTGCAAGCGCAATTGTGCGGATTTCACAGCGTTTTCAATTTGCAAACGTTGTTGGCGCAAGGCCTCTTGCGCTGCGGCCAATTCGTGTCCGGCTTTTTTGACTTTGGCCTGGGTGGCGAAGCCGTTAAACACATCAACTTCAACTTGCACGCCGACGCTGACATTATCTCGGGCGGTATCAAAATCGGGGCGGCGGTTGTTGAAGCCGTAGCTGGCATAAGCATCGGCGCGTGGCATATACGCACCTTTGGCGGCGGCAAGCTGTTGTTCCGCCATAGCGACACGCTTGGCGGCAGCTTGCAATTCGGGGTGTTGCGCCAAGGCTTGTGCCAACAATGCATCAAAATTGGAGGGATTTTTCGGCAAGGCTTGCGACAAAGTTTCTTTGATCGCCAACGGCTCATTAGCCGACAT
>JAQTNZ010000349.1 GCA_028713595.1 Methylovulum sp.
CCATTAGCATTGCCATTGGCGCGGCGTTTATAGCGTTATATACCGCTTTCCGCTTGCAAAACAAGCACTCAAGCCTGGTTGTGCTCACCAAGCTTGCCAGTGCCGTGGTGTTGGGCGGCGCTATTTCGGGTATGCACTACACCGGCATGGCGGCCGCCCACTTTGCCCCGCACAGCGTTAGCTTGGCTGGGGACGCGACCGGACTAAGCCATCTTACCTTAGCGGCCATCGTGGCCCAAGTCACTTTTTTGGTGCTGATAATAACGCTGGCGACCTCGGCATTCGATTCCTATTTTGCCATTGAAAATGCAAAGCTGGCCGCTTCACTGCAAGCCGCCAACGAGCGATTGCAAGGCATCGCCTATTACGATCATCTGACCGGCTTGCCCAGCCGCCTGTTACTTGAGGATTATTTGAACAATACGATTTCCCGTGCCGGACGTAACCGTACCCTGTTTGCTTGCCTGTTTATCGATTTGAATAAATTCAAGCCCGTAAACGACACCTTTGGGCATCGGGTCGGTGATGAGTTGCTGGTTGCAGTGGCCCGCCGCTTACAAAATTGCGTGCGCAAGGAAGATATAGTGGCGCGCATTGGCGGTGATGAGTTTGTGGTTGTCTTGAGCAAGGTTGTGCGTGAAAGTGATGTGCTGGCAATCAACGAAAAAATCCTCGAGACCATAGAGCAGGTTTTCCATATTGAAAACCATACCATCGCCATTTCGTGCAGCATCGGCATCAGCCTGTATCCCCGCGATGGGGAGAGTGCTGATATACTGGTTGCCCATGCCGATAAGGCCATGTATCAGGTCAAGCCCAAGGGTGGCCCCGCTGTTTCAAAATAAGCACGTTGTTTTGGGACGGGCCTTCAAAAAACCGCTAAGGGAGCTATTTGCCAATTTGATGCTCCGCAAAAGCAACGTTAATAAGAAAATCCAGCTTACCACTATTTGAATCCGCCTCGATTTGCTTGTCCCAACGAGCATGGTCAACTTCAATAAACCAGTCACGCAGTTTGGCAAACGAAACGTTATCTAACCCTGCAATTTGTTCTTCAATAGTTTCTACACTCATCATGAACTACGCTCACAAAAATTGATTGTACGGGAATAGCCAATATAGCGCAGGTCGGGCAAGTGGTTCTGCCCGACACCTTTACCGCCATTATAAGGAAAGCTTAGGGTTTATGGGGATGGTTGTCCGGCACTTACTGTCCGGCGTGTGGAGTGTCGGGCAGAACCGCTTGCCCGACATACTTGGGAGACTTAAACCACTATAAAATCCGCATTGGTCAATGGCAAATTTACCCCTAAGGTGGCGATTTGCACCGCCGCCACCGCGCCGTTGCCATCGCTGTCGTAAGACAATGCGCCGCTGGCCTGGTTGTAGATGATAAAGTCGTTGGCATCCACAGCATCCGTGCCGATATGGAAGTCGGCGGCGTTGAGGACTCCGGTAGTGGTCAGTTTCGTGAAAATGGAGTTTTCTAACTGGATGGTGTCATCGGCGACGGTAAAGTCGGTGATTTTGTCGATGTTGGTGGTAGCAGGGGCAAAGTTGAAGCGGAAAATATCCGAACCTGCACCGCCTGTCAGGGTGTCGTTGCCCAGGCCGCCGTTTAAGGTGTCATTGCCGCCGCCCCCGTAAAGGTTGTCATTGCCGACCGTGCCGTTCAGGGTGTCGGCGTTGGCGGTGCCGATCTTGACGACACCGACCACGCCGGTGGCGGCACTGGTCTTGCTCTCAGCCGTGCCGCCTTGGTCAGTGTAGCTGGCGGTGACGGTCAGGGCATGGCCGACATCGCTGGCCTTCAGCAGATAACTGTTACCCGTGCCGAGGACGCTGACCCCATACTTCCAAGTATAGGTGATCGCCCCTAGGCCATCGGCATCGGCCAGGGTGTTGCTGGCGGTCAGGGTGTGGCCTCGGGTGTCTGTGCCGGTAATAGTGACCGAACCCGTAGGGGCGTGGTTTTGGCCGTTGAAGCCCGTATCCAAACTGCCATCGGCGTTGTAACGCAAGACCGCAAAATCAGTATTGCTACCATTACTATAATTGCCAGACACCAAAATTTTGCCATCGGCGGCTATCTTAACGCTACCCCCACCAGCTATTTGGGTATTAATGACTTCACCGCCACTACCAAAATGGCTGTCCAAACTGCCATCAGTGTTGTAACGGGCTAAAACCAAGCTGTATGTGCTGCCGTTATAACTGTCACCCGCCACGACAATCTTACCATTGGCCTGTACAGCGATACTTTCGCCATATTCGTAAATGCCCCCAAAATTGCTGGTCACTATACCGCCAGAGCCAAAACTGCCGTCCAAACTGCCGTTGCTGTTATAACGCAACACCTCGAACTGGATGCCTGTACCATTTTGGTCAGTACAGCTATACCCCGCCACCAAAATCTTGCCGTCTTTTTGCAGGGCGGCACTGATAGCAAAATCCAAAAAACCGCCGACATCGGTCAGTGTTTTGCCGCCGCTCCCAAACGTGCTGTCCAAACTACCATTGGTATTATAACGAGCCAAGGCAAAGTCATAGTTACCGCTATTAGTATTAAACGCATAACCGACCATGACCATCTTACCGTTGCTTTGGACTAACAGACTCTCGCCAACATCCTCAGCACTGTTAAAATCCGTGGTCACTTTACCGCCGTTACCAAAACTGCTGTCCAAACTGCCATCGGTGTTGTAACGGGCCAAGGCAAAGTTAGTGTCACCGGTGCTGTCATCAAAACTATAACCCGCCGCCAAGAGCTTGCCATCCTTTTGTACGGCAACGCTGTCGGCTATATCAAAATTATTAGCAAAATTGGTGGTGACTTCGCCGCCCGTGCCGAAAGAGCTATCCAAGCTACCATTGGTGTTGTAACGGGCGAGGGCAAAAATATAGTGACTGCCATCAAAGTTATAACCCACCTCGACAATTTTGCCATCCGCTTGCACCGCACCGCAACCGCTGCCACCGCTAAGAGTTACGCCGGTAGCAAAATCAGTGCTGACCTTGCCATCCTTGTCAAACGTGCTGTCCAGACTGCCACCGGTGTTGTAACGGGCCAGGGCGAAACTGCCAGCGGTGGAGGTGCGGCTACTACCCACCGCCAAAATTTTGCCGTCACCTTGGATGATAAGGCTGCTGATATACTCATCACGCCCAAAGTCAGTGGTGATCGCACCGTTAAATGGCGAGGTGGCGGAGCTAACCAATACGCTGTTCTCCAGGTTAAGGCTATACGCGGCCAGTGTGCCTAAAGTTGGCACACGGCCTGTTTTGCGGAAACCATCCGTTGTTTCATATTCCAGTGCGTTAGTCATTATGGTATTGATAGTCATGGTGTCGCCTCCGAAAGCTGCGGGAAATGGGGGTCAGATTGCGGGACGGATGCTAACATGAAAAACCAGTAAATTACTATAGCAATAAGGCAATATATTTTCTTACCTCGGCTTCTTGTTCCCACACTGCCGTTTATGCCTTGTGGGTGCGTGGACACACAGCGTGGTCATTGCCATTAAGTTAAGGAATTGTATTTAACAATCAGACTATTAATAAGTACACACTCGTTCCCACACGCTGTGTGGGAATGCAGTGCCACCCGCGCTGCGGTGCGAAACGGGACGCGGCGCGTCCCTACCGCATTCCCACACAGCGTGTGGGAACGAGAACGTCTCTTTTATCTTGTTGAAATTACAGGCACAAAGCCTTAACTCAATGGCAGTGAGGGAGCGTGGGCATCGGGCCCGCCAGTTGCAATCAAGAGACCCAAGCTCCAAAATTGACCACTCACAGTATAGTTAGCCGCCCCCTCGCATTATCTCACTTAGCTGGCAATCACAAACCTAACCGCATCTAGCCGCAATTGCGCCGCTTGGATGCTTTCGTGCGCGAGCATGGTCAAATCTTTCAATTGCTCAATTTCTTCGGCCTTGATGCTGGGGTTGACGTTTTTCAGCCTGACCAAGCGTTTGATTTCGGCGGAC
>JAQTNZ010000350.1 GCA_028713595.1 Methylovulum sp.
ATTAGCGAATTTACGTTATTGATATTTTTTAACCACCATTACTGAATATTTTCTATTAATTAACGTTAATAATTTTTAACTTTTTCAAAATAGGAGTTTTTCGTAAGGATGTTTAAAACTTTTTTTGCCATTATTTTTTAAATCTTAGTTTAATTTGTCGCTTTTAATTTTTATTTGCGTCTTTGCCCCCTTTGTTTGAGTTATCCACAGCCTTTGTTCTTGTGTTCTTAATGTTCTTATTGTTCTTTGTGTTCTGCGCGCGCGTACCTTATATAGATAGGTTCTAAAAGCGAGAAATTAAACTGGAAAAGCGAGAAATTAAACTGGAAAAGCGAGAAATTAAACTGGAAAAGCGAGAAATTAAACTGGAAAAGCGAGTTAAAATATTATTGACAATTCGCTGTAAAATGTAAGAATCGATTCTAAAAGCGAGTTAAAAAATTTAATAGTTCGCTACTTAAAAACGAGAAATTAAACTGTGATTGTTTATGCCAAAAACTCCGAAAACTACCCTTAAGCAAGCAAGTCTAGCTTTTGAAGTTCATGCTTCTGGTAATCCATGGGAAACGAACGCTGAAAGCCCTGCAACAGTACCGCTTCCCAATGATGTGATTATCACAAAAGTCGACGGCCCTTATACCGAGCGCGACCGTAAATTATGGGCGTTTCTTGTAGCGGCAGTATGGGATGACTTAGCAACAACCCGTATCCATGAAATGCGTGCAGCTAAAATTAATGCCGTCTTTCATGAACAGGGTGGCACAACAACATCAAGTTGGATATGGGAAAGTGCTCGTCGCCTCTCAAAGACTATTGTCGAATGGGAGCAAGGGGAGGATGGAAAGAGGCTGCAAGGCATATCTAATATGATGAACGCTGTAACTTCGAAAGAAGCGAGGACAACGGGGTTTTTACGCTTTGAGATTCCTGCTCTATTGGGTGAAGTAATCAGAAATCCTTGCCGTTTCTCACGTATTAGGCTGCATTTTATGATTGGGCTTTCAGGCAAATATGCCGTTACTCTTTATATGCTGCTTGAATCAGTCGCCAATAAGCAAACACCCGTTTTAGATGTTCAGATCAACCAGCTCCGGCAATGGTTGAAAGTGCCAGAAGGCAAGCTAGAAAAATGGTTCGATATAAAACGCTTTATTCTTGAACCAGCCCTCAAACAGATCAACGATAACCCAAATGCAGCCGGTTTTTCAGTTGTTATGGACGAATTTAAGGAAGGTCGTGCAGTCAATAGAGTGCGTTTTACGCTGGTAAAAACAGCTGAAAGGTTGGAAGGTGAAAAATCCCTAATGCAAAAAGAAAAAACAGTGCCATTTGAATCGGATGGGCAGATAAAACCAATAGATAATGACTCACTGATCCTACCCACTTCGGCTTATGAGCAAGCCAAAAAAGCCGCACCAAATCTGGATATTTATTTTTTGGAAAATGAGTGGCGCATTTGGATTGCAGACAAACCAAAGCCCAATAATCCGCCAGGGTCTTTTGTCGGATTTTGTCGGTCACGATATGAGAAAGGCATTCCAAATAGTAAGTAGAACGTTTTTTGCATTGGATTCTATGCGATGAATCGTAGGATGTCCTTCATTAACAGAAATAAACGGTAAGGGTCTGTTTGACTAGGGCGGAAGTTAAAGTTTTCATAAAATGCCCTCGCTTCATTGTCTTTAGCATGGACGAAAAGCGCACGGATGCCAGCAATTTCGGCTGCTTTGGCTGTGCGGCGTAAAGCGTCTTTCAGTAGAGCCGCACCGAAACCTTGGCCTTGTTCGTTTTGGGTTATGGCAAGTCGCGCCAACACCATCAGCGGTACGGGATAACGCCCTGTGCCTTCCACAATGCGGCGCGGTGCGTCTTTATGATCGGCCTGGCCGACAGCAAGGCTGTAGTAACCGATGACCGTCTTACCGCGACAAAGGACGTAAGTCTGCGTCAGGTTCGCGCGTTGGTTGACGAAAGCGAATTGATTGAGAAAGCGGTTAAGTTCGGTTTGTCCGCAATCGAAGCCTTCAGTTTCGTGGTCAAACCTTAGCTTCTCGATGCCGGAAAGGCTCATGCGTTGCCCGCCTTCTCAAGGACGCTGGGTTCCCTTAACAACTTTTCAAGCCTTGGCATGGGCGGTGGCGGTGCATCCAAGGCGGTCATGAATTCTTCCCATTGGTCATCGTCCAGCAAAAATAAGCGGCGATCCGCTAGGACTTCGGCTGCGCGGGTCAAGGCACTGTCGAGCAGGAATTCGGAAACGGTCTTGCTGGTGACGCTAGCCGCGTCTTGCAGAGTGCGTTTTACACGTGGGGTGGTGCGGATGTCAATCCGTTCAGATTTTGGTTCTGTTTCAATGTGCATGGCTCACTCTGTTTGTAAGGTTGAATCTGAAAATAATATATGACACACATTGTCAGGACAGTAAAGAATTATTCCGTATGGAGTCTGGGGAGCAATGAAACAGTGAACCGACCTAGCTTTTAAAATACTATTTCCCCTATTTTCCCCTGCCAAACAATTTTTCATAAAGCCCGCTTTTCTTAGCGGTCGCTTCTACTATTTCGGCTTTCGGTTCTGTATTTGGCTGGTAGGTTAGTAGTGCAGTTAACTTTCCTTGCGTTTCCCGCCGCTCTGATTCCGATTGATTAAGCCTGTTTCTCAAATCGTTAATAGTTTCCTCTAGTTGCCTTCGCTCCCGTTCCCGTTCTTCCCGTAAAATACTTATTTCTACCCGTAAACTATGCGTATCCTCTACCGTTTCCTCTTGTAAACTGGGTATAGATGAGTTTCCACTTTGGTTCACGGGCTTGTAAACACGGTGCAATTCTGACGGGTCTATCAGCCATTGTCCTCTCTCGTCTTTTTTGGCGGAAATAGAACCTCTTTTAATGGCTTTGAAGATTGCTGGCTTTGTCATCCCCACCGCTTCCGCCGCCTCTTTTAGTGTGTACATTACCGTTTCCTATCATTAACTGGTTGCTTTTTGGAAACATTAACAGGCAAACTGCCTATGTCAACAGATAAAAACCGTTATTTGTGCTGGCTGTTTAGGGTGATGGAGCAAATTTAGAGAAATGGCGGCTTGAACAGCCGGCACAAAAACGGTTTGCTGCCAGCAGGCTTAAAATTGGTTGTGGATGATATTTGTTTTGGGGGTGTATTAATGCCCAAAATCAGAAACTGGTTTGCTTTAGAAAATTTGTTACGGAAATAATGGAAGTGCCATCATATTTTTTGAGGGCAAGTAAGTCTCTTTTGTCACCCGTAACCAGATAATCCGCTAGTCCCCCACTACTAATTGAAAGCAAATAATTGTCGTCAGGGTCGGGCGAAATATCAACAACGGGCAGATAGTCAACCATAGTCGTCAAGTCGCGCATTTCGTTAATAAGCCTGCCGTACTAGCCGGATTGATTTTATCCCGTATTTTTGGGTAACGGGTTACTCGCATTAGTTCATCTATTTGTGGTTCAGCAGTTCCTTCACGCCACAGCGTCACGATTCTTGCGGGTTGTGAACTGGGCAACAGTAACGCGCTTATAATGATATTTGTATCCAATACAACCAGCATCAGCCCTCTTCTCTCAAAGATTCATTACGCTTTTCACAGCGTACCGCATCAATGGCTTTGTCAATTATGGATTGCAATTCATCTGGTGGAACATCAGCGGCTTGGCTCCGCACCTCTGCGAGTGTTTGTTAAAAAATTCTCCATTTAACAGCATCGACAATAAATTTAGAAATATCGCCTTTTTTCATTCCCCGCTCTGCTAAAAAACAGCGTAATGAGGTATCTATTTCTTTGGGAACTGAAACAGTCCATCTAGTTAAGTTTTCGTTAGGTGTGAGCATAATTATTTACTGATGTTACGCAGCCCCATCCCAAAAAGCGTATCATTTCAGGATGGATAAAGAAAAAACAGAACTCTACACGGACTACCTGATTTGCAACCAAGGCTTGGCGACGGCGACTAGCCTGTCGGCGAT
>JAQTNZ010000351.1 GCA_028713595.1 Methylovulum sp.
CGGTGTTTGATTTTTTCAATATCCAGCCCCGTGCCATCATCTTTGACGGTGATGATAATCGTGGTCGGGGTTTGCTGGGCGCTGAGGCGGATGGTGCCGGCTTCGGGCTTGCCTTGTAGCCGCCGTAGTTCGGGGGATTCTATGGCATGGTCAATGGGAGTGCGCAGCAGATGTGTCAACGGGTCTTTGGTTTCCTCGATGACCCGCTTGTCGGCTACGGTGTCATCCCCCTCAATCAGCAAATTGATGTGCTTGTGTTGTTGTTTGGCGATGTCGCGCACCATGCGCGGGAACAGGTTGAACGTGGTGGAAAAGGGCAGTAACCGGATCGAGCGGATGCCAAAACCAATTTCGTTGTTCAGATAATCAAAACGGTTGTTGTCTTCATAAAGCTGGCCGCGCAAGCCTTGCAAGCGGTTTTCCAGATTCATCAGCGCGGGGCTGTTAGGTGGGCGGGTTTGTTGTTTCCATTCGTCCCAAAGAGACATAAGCTCGTTGATGTCGCTTAACCGTTGCGCCAAGCGGTTTTTATTGACGGTCAGCTCGCTGACATGGGTCATTAAATTGTCCAACTGCTGGGTGCCGACGCGGATAGTGTCAATTTTGGTGGCTTGGGGCATCGGCGCTTCAAGCGCTTCGGCTAGTGCCTCCGCATCCGCATCGGGGTCAAGGTGGGCCGCCAATTGTGTAGCTGCGGGGATAGGGCTAGGTTTGGCCGTGCCGTCCCTGCCTGCCAAGCCCGCCAAAATAGTGTCCAAGGTTTTGCCATAGCCCATCCCAGTGATCGCCACCCTGGCTAGGCCGCGCAAATCATCAACGCCATGGTACAGACGTTCGATGTCGCCGCTATCCAAAACACAGTTGTTATGCAGGGCGGCTTTTAAGACACTTTCAAAATGATGGGCGACTTGCTCCATGTCTTTGACATTGAGCATCCGTGCCAGACCTTTTAGGCTGTGTGCTTCGCGGAACACCGTATTCATGGCATCGGCCAGTTCCGGTTGTTTCTCCAATTGCAATAAGTGCTGTTCCAGATTATGCAGGCGTTCTTCGCATTCCGCCTTGAACATCAGCCTTAGGTCAGGATCATCAATCATATTAGGGTCAGATCATGTCTTGCAGTTGTGCGGCGGCGCCATTCAAATTTTGGATCGCCAATTTGCTTTGCGAAATGCCGTTGGCGGTTTCTTTCGCGCCGGTGTTGAGCATGTTCATCGCCTCCACCACTTGGTTGGTGGCGTTCGCCTGTTGTTTGGCGGTCAGGGAAATTTGCTGCAAGACATCGGCGATAGTGTTGACGGCATCGGACAGCTCGTCACAGCTACGTTTGGCCGCTTCCGCCTGTTGGGTGCTGTGTTGGGCGTTTTGGGTGCCCGCTTCGGCGGCCAGCACGGTGGTGTTGGTGACTTTTTGGATATTTTCCAGCAAGTTGCTGATATGTTCGGCGGATTTTTTGCTTTGTTCGGCCAATTTTCTGATTTCTTGCGACACCACGGTGAAGCCTTTGCCATGCTCACCGGCACGGGTCGCTTCAACGGCGGCATTTAAGGCCAAGAGATTGGTCTGGTTGGCAATGTCTTTGACGGCTTCGGTGATATGGCCGATTTGGCTGGTCTGTTCGCTCAAGCGGACAATTTGGGCGCCAATATGTTCGACTTTAGCCTTTAGTATGCCCATGCTAAAGACCATTTCTTGCATGGTTTGCGCCCCTTGCTGGGCTTGGTTGACCACTTTTTGCGCCTCTTGGGCGGCGGCGTCGGCTTGCAATATGGATTGTTGCGCGGAACGCCCCAACTCGTTCATGGTGGCGCTGGTTTCGTTGACGGCGACCGCTTGTTGCGCCGCCGTGCGCTCATGCTCATCGGTGGTGATCGACAATTCGCTGGAGGTGGTGAAAATTTCCGTGGTCGCCTGGCTAATGGGGCGGCTTACACGCCGCCCGTACCACAGACCGGTGATGGCCGCCACCACACCTGTCAGCAGCCCGAACAGCAGCACCCAATTGCGCAATTGGGTGATTTCGGCGTTGGCTTCCGGTTCGTCAATTTCCACCAGCAGCAACCAGCCCAAATCATAATGCTTGTTCAGCAATTGCCCATCGGAAACCCCGACTATCGGCATGTTGCGGTAATCAGGATACAGCCCGGCCATGTTTTGCTGTTGGGTTTGGAACAGGCGTACCGGTTGGGTGTCAACTTTTTGCTTTAAGGTGGCATTGGCGGTGAACCGCGAGGGGGTGATCATATAGCTGTCCTTATTGACGATATAAGCTTCGCCCGTATCCCGCAAGCCTTGGCGGTTGGTGGTGATGCCGTTTAGTGTCGCCATGTTCAGGCGGTTGGCGATCACCCCTAGCAAGCGCCCGCTGTCACGATGCTTGATAGGGGACGATACGGCAAAATTGTATTGTCTGCTGGCATTGTGGTAATACACGTCTTTGATATGCACGCCATCGGCAGCCCCCGTAAACATATCATCCGCCGCTTCATCACGGCCTACCGCTTGGGGATCGGTGGAAGCCAAGACTTTGCCTTGCGCGTCCATGACCAAGGTTTCATCGTAGCCATGCTCTTGGTTGGCTTGGGCCATGGCGGTTTTGGCTTTGATGAATTTTTGCCACTGTGCGGCCTGCACCTCAGATGGGCTGGTATTATTGGCGCTTTGTTCCAGCAAACGGTACAGCTCGTCATCGGCGGCAAAGTCCTCGATACGCATCGCTTCGGTGTCCAGGTACTGGCTGATGGTCTGGGCTTTGGCTTGGGCAATCGCGGTAAAATCGTTAAGAAACTGGGTTTTTAAGGCTTCCTTGCCAAACTGGTAGCTCCAAAAACCTATCAAGGTGATCGGGAATGCCGAGGTGAGCAAGAATAAAACCATTAGGTTATGGGTTAATTTTCGTTTGGTAATGCGCATGGGTAGGCTCTCTGGCAGGCTTTCAAACTTCTTCTTCCACAACTAACTCGCCTTTTTCCAGAATCAGGTCCAGATCGATAAGAGTCAGCAACTTGTCTTGGTATAGCATTTCTCCGGTCAAATAATCGCCGCTGGCCGAGGCCACCGCCGTCGGTACCGGGGTGATTTTTTGCGGATCGACATAAATGACCTCTTTGACACCGTCAACCAAGATGGCGACGGCAACATCATCGGCGGTATTGATGACCACGGCTTTGCTGTCCGCCTGTACCGGTTTGGGTGGTAAATGGATGGCTTGGCGCATATCTATTAAGGTGATGACGTTCCCGCGCAGATTGATGCAGCCTAAAATATGCGAGGGGGTGCAAGGGATCGGCACGATGTTGGCAATATGCGCGAATTCGCGCACGCCCGCCAAATCAATGCCAAAATACTCATCATTAAGGATGACCACCGCTAAGGCCAGATAAATGCCGGCATCTTCGCGGGTGTCTTGCCATTTCAGTTTTTCTGCCCACAACGCGAACAAAGCGCGGTCATCGTGCAGGGCGTGGCCGTAAAAATCACCGGTTTCGCCGCCTGTCTCCGGGCGGGTAAAATCGGCCTGCTGTAACAAGGCGGCGGCATTGAGCAAGGTAATGACCCTATCGGCCTTTTTTAGGCTGCCCAGCAACAGTGGTAGGGCTAGTTCGCTATTGATGTTGGCCGAGTATAACAATGGGTTGTCATGCACGGAATCGGCGGTGCAGACATCGTACACCTCATTGACAATCAGCCCGAAGCTTTGGCTCTCCACGTTCAGGATAATGATGCCGTCACTGGCTTGGTAGGGTGGGGTGGGTTGCTGGAAACGCAAGCGTACGTCCAACACCGGCATAAGGTGGCCGCGTAAATCAAACACCCCGACCATATCGGGAGAACCCGTGGCCAATAAGGTCAATTCTGGCAGATAGACGATTTCTTGGACAATAGGGGCCGGGACGGCGTAAAAATAGCCGTTGAGGGCGAAGACAAAATAAGGCTGCCGCGTGTCAAGCCCCGTTAGCGGCAATGGCTCTGGCATAG
>JAQTNZ010000352.1 GCA_028713595.1 Methylovulum sp.
CCCAACTGGAGCGCAAGCCACCGTAAACACGTCAATGAATGTTTCGAGCGTGACGTATTTCCCGTGGATTGGCAACAGGCCGCTTAAAGACCTGTCAGCAGTTGAAGTTCTGGCAACCTTGCGGCGCATTGTTGACCGTGGCGCACTTGAAACCGCCTCCAGAACCAAGCAATTTATCGGGCAAGCTATACGCTACGGGATCGCCACAGGCAGGGCGGAACGCGACGTAACCGCCGACTTACGCGGGGCTTTGCCTTTACCCGTGCGCGGTCACTACCCAGCTATTACTGAATCCAAACCATTGGCGCAACTGCTACGCGATATAGACACTTACGGGGGAACTTCGTGGTAAGAACAGCCTTGCACTTCAACCCCTAATCTCTGTACATGACAAAAATGCTATTTCTCTGAAAGTATTGCAAAATATTTGATTTGTAACAACATAAGCGACGGAATGCACCAAACCAGCGAACTATCGAAGCTATTAAACGACCATTTCAACTGGAACAAGGCCAAAATGGACTGTTTTGTGGGGATGTTGATAGGCTTACTGAAGACTCGTAACATTAACCTGACAGAAATTGCCATCGGTTTTGCCAGTGATACACAGCCTGGATCACGTTACCGACGTGTCCAGCGTTTTATCCACAGCCATCGTATCAATTTCGACAGCGTGGCGTGGTTTGTGATGACGCTGTTCGGGTTTATAAGCAATCCTTACTATTTGGCGATGGATAGGACTAACTGGAAATGTACCCGCAGGGCATAAAGGGTAAGAAAAACATCAATATTCTAGTTTTAGCCGTGGTTTATAAAGGCGTGGCGATTCCGGTGTATTGGCTGCTGTTGAATAAGCGGGGCAATCCAGTACACGCGAACGGATAGCGTTGATGAAACGGTTTATCAGGCAGTTCGGCAAAGGGCGGCTACAGGGATTGTTGGCAGACCGCGAGTTTATTGGGGAAGCGTGGCTGGCTTGGCTGAAGTCCGAGCAGGTCGACTTTCACATCCGCATCAAAAAAGATGCCAAAGTGCCCAACAGCCGGGGTGAACCGGTACAAGCCAAGCGGCTGTTCCGGTCCCTCAAGGCGGGCGGGGCGCTGGTTTTGCTTGCCGCCAAAACCATGACAGGGGTCGATGTTTATCTGTCCGGGCTGCGTTTGGCGGATGGGGGGCTATTGATCGTGGCCTCCAGCAAAGCCTGCCCCGATGCCATTGAAACCTATGGCGAACGCTGGCAAATCGAAATCGACCAGCCATGTTGCCTCCATAAGAGTGTTTTTTGAAATTTATTGTATTGGTTCAGCGACTGGTTTTAACCAGGTACGTTTCACCGTACGCAATTTGCGTAATTCCGCTAATTCCTGTTGATTTGCAGTAATAATCCAAAAGGACCGGGAATCCACTTTGATTTGCCGGGCTCTTACTTGGCCTTTTTTTATCCAAGAATAAAGCGTCGGTTCCGGCATTTTCAATTCATTAGCCAACGCTGTCAAAGTCCACTCGTCGGCTTCCCGTGGAATATTCGCGGTATGCTGCTGCTTTTGAGTGCCAATCCGGATTCCTTGCCGGTTCAGTAAGCATCGAACCATTGTGGCATTAAAGGTTTGCCGCCGTTTTGGCGGTTTCCAGCCTTCTGTGTTTAATTTTTCAGCGATTTGGGAGGGGGTGCAAGTTTGAGACTGGAGTTCCTTTACCCGGCTCATCATGGCTTGATACCCTGCCAATTGCTCTAATTTGGCGACAGGCCGGTCAAGCCATGCGTGGGTTAACTGTCCGCCGTGCCAATGAATTTCGGTCTGCACTTTTTCGGTGTCACCAATCACGGTCACTAAAATACGCTCGACAAGTTGGCGAACGATCGTTTGGCGATCCATTGCCGTTGTGGTTTCCGCTTCCCACAGGGATGGAATATCCTGTGCCAAATGTTGGATGGCAAGCCGCTCTTCCTCCGACAAAACGGTTGGCTGTCCAAGCAAATAGTGCTCGTATTGCGCTTTAAGCTCTAACTCGGTATTCATGGTTTCTTCCCATTTTCGCTCAAGTGTCCTCGCCACCAGGCGGTTTTCAGGCTCTACCGCATGGTATTGGCGGGCGGCACGCTCGGTGTCGATATGCGCCCGCTCTAAACGCTGTAACCAATATTTCACTTGTTTTTGACGTTCTATTGCTTGACCTTCGGCGGCCGCCATGCTGATTTCTAGCGCGGCTGGTTGTAAGGCTTTGAATATCTGTGCGGTGACGTAGTCATCCAAGCTTAATCCGGATAGGGATTGGCAGGCCGCTTCTGCATAATCGATCTTCATTCGGTCACAGCTGTAACGATATTGCCCCATCTGGCTACTGTAATGCGGCGCCATGCGCAATCCGCAACGCCCGCAAATAAGCAATCCCGATAACAGGGCCGCTCCTTTGCGTGCCGCCCCAAGCGCTTGCGCCGTATTGGCTTGCAATTGCCGGACGTTACGCTCATATTGCGCCCAACTGATATAGCCAGGATGATGGTCTTTAATCAAAACCTCCCAGTCATTGATCCCCGCTACCGTTCGACCTGTTGAGGGGCGGCCGGGAATCTTTTTACGCGGATCGGTAGGACGGCGTCCGTAGGCATAAGCGCCGGCATAAACGGGGTTGTGCAATAGATTACTGAGTGTCGCCCGATTGGGACGACGCCAAACCAGATCGCCTTTATTGAGGCCACCAGCCACCCGGTGAGGCATCTGAATTTGTTGTGAGACCAACTCAACCAGAACGCCATTAATCGTCCTTTTCCTTTCGAACAACTCGAAAACGCGCCCAATAGCGCTTTGTGCTTGCTCATCCGGATCTTTAACAATGGTGCCGGATAATTGCCGGACAAAACCCATTGCGACGGGCATACCGTGTCGCCACGACGCGCTTTAGCCCGCTTGCCCTCAAGCATGCGCTGTTTAAGTATGTGCAGTTCGGCTTCAGACATGGTTCCCTTGAGTCCCAGTAACAGTCGGTCATTGTAAGGGCTTGGGTCATAGATACCGTCCAAGTCACCAATAAGTGTACTGAAAATGGCGCAGACTTCCAGCAATTGATGCCAGTCGCGGGATGATCTGGAGAGCCGGGACATCTCCATACCCAAGACCAGACCGACATGATCAAGCCCCACTTCGGCAACCAGCCGCTGAAAGCCTTGCCGACCGGCCATTGTGCTGCCGGAGCAGCCCAAATCATCATCAATGACTTCAATGTCGCACCGTGGCCAGCCTAATAAAATGGCTTTATCGACTAAGCCATATGGTAGCCTTGTCGATTCTTGGTGCCGTTGGACTTGTTGTAGAGTCGATTGACGGATGTAAATGATGGCTTTCCGATTGAGGTGTCGGGCCTTGATTTTTCCGCTGTGATCCAGTTGGTTAATCGTGCGATTGGGTAAGACTGCATTCATGACAGCCCCCTTTCGATTGGGTTTGTGTCGTCAATTGGCGCTGAACCAGTTCCGCCACCAAGTTGATCAGATGGTTTTTTTGAGGGACGGGAAGGCTCTGCCAGAGGCTGGAATTGGGGTTCGCATTCGCTTGGCTTGAGTTTTTGACCATGCGCTTGGCTCCATCGGGCCAGTGACATGAGTGCATCTTTATGAATTATTGGTAGAATTTCCTCGTTTGTCAATAATTCATTTATAGGTGTTTTTATGATGGGGTATCGAACTGCTGTTCAAGTTATGGAAAACCCATGGCAAACTGGGGCAGTCGCGGAGCGGAAACCCCCATCGCATCCTTTGCGAGGTTTACGCTAAGCTGCTGGCCGTGGTGGTCCAGCATTGGATTGTGCTGACAGGCTTATGGCAACTACAGGAACGCAGCTTGGTCAAAGGCTGCCAAATGGTCAGGGAGCAATCGGCACGCTTGGCGGCTTGCATCAATGACCTGGATGCCTTGACCGACTTGATAAAAGGATTGGCAGACCGTTTCCACTATGGCTGTTCGCTGAACACCCGAA